>JAGAZS010000048.1 GCA_017939945.1 Schwartzia sp. (in: firmicutes) | reverse complement strand
CGCCGAGGAAATGGCGGAAGCGGAAACGGCGGCGAAAATCCTGGGCGGAAAGGCGCCGACGGCAAAACCGATCAAATTGCCGGGGCTGGACGACGGCCGGGCAATCGTCCGCATCGAAAAGGAAAAGCCGACGCCGAAGGCGTATCCGAGAAAATCCGGCACGCCGGAAAAAAAGCCGTTGGGACAATGAGGGGAATTTAGCAAGTTCTGATTGTGATATTTATAGCGCTTGTGATAAAATAAACAAAAGGACACGTCTTGGGGGGATTGTGATGCGGTACGGGAAATGGTTGGCGACAGCGCTGGCGGCGGCGTTCTTGTTCCAGCCGTCCTTCGTCATGGCGGCGGAAAACCGCTGCACCTGCGAGGATAACGGCGGTACCTGCAAATGCGAAAAAACGGCGGAAGAGATTCTCGCGGAATGGGAAAATCGCTGCAGATGTACTGTTCCCGACGATTCGGAGTACAAATACATCGACCGCAAAAATAAAAACGAGGCGAACGTCAGCTCTTCGGGAGACAGTTCCTCCGACGACGGCGAAGCCGCGGAGAAAGAGGAGCAGCCTCGTTTCATCGAGATCTTGCGCGACGATTCCTTCATCTATTATATGGACAGAAAGACGGCGCGTTTCCTGAACATTCCTCATGTCGCGAAAGAGAAGATGATCGACGTCTGGATCAAGCTGGAGCCGTTGGAATACGCGGAAGGAGATTATACGTATCCGGCGAAATTCTTCCTTGAGCATTATCTGATCCGTCCGAAGCGGCAGCAGATCCAGTTTCTTGCGGAGCTGGAGGTCACAGGGCGCCCGAGCAACGAGACCAGGAATTTGAAATATGACGGGCGGCGTTGGGAAGAACTGATTCCCGGCAGCATCGAGGACTCGATCTACCATGCGGTCATGCGGCACAAGAGCGATATCCATGACGAGTCCACCAGCGACGGCACTTCCATTCGGGATTATATCGAGGATACGCTGAATATTTCGCTGTAATGAAGGCAAAATTTGATTTATAGCATTATAAAAGAGCTACCACACATTTTGCGTGATAGCTCTTTTTTTCAGTGCCGCTGCTTTGTGAACCAGCGGCGCAGCTTCCAGCGGACGAAGCCGGTCAGGCTTTCGTGGTAGACCGCGTGGAACAGGTCCTTGTCCGCGGTCGAGAGCTTGCCGTCCGTCAGCAGGTGGAACCGGTCGGCGTCGCTTGTCAGCTTCTTGTTGATGCGCTCCAGTTCCTTGATGCGGTTTTTCGCCGTTTCCAGCTGCTTGGCGAAATCCGGCACCCATTTCTTTTCCGCGACGGTGCGTTTTGCCGCCGCCGTCGCGAGCCAGTCGCATCGCTCGTTCATCAGGTTGCCGTTGTGGCCCTTGACCCAGAACCATTCGATCTCGTAAGCTTCGACGAGATTGGAAAGCTCGGTCCACAAGTCGTTGTTCAAGAGCGATTCAATCGGGCCGTTGGACGTCTGCCAGATTCTCGATGTGACGCCCTGATACAGATATTGGCTGTCGGTGTAAAGCTCCACCGACGCGCCGATTTTCGCCATGCTCTCCAGTGTCCGGAGCGCGGCTACCGCGGCGAGAAGCTCCATGCGCGAGCTGTTCGTCATGTCGACGCCGCCCGACAGCTCCTTGCGGTTGCCGTTGGGCAGGCAGATGACCGCCGCGTAGCCTCCGGCGCCGTCCTCGTGGACGAGGCAGCCGCCGTCGGTGTAAATTTTGATCGGAGCGCCGGGCCCTGTCCGACCGTTCGGGACAAGCTGCGAGCGCGAACCCGGATGATGCGCCGTGCGTCCCCGGACGCTGTGCGGAACTTTTTGCGGCGCGCGGACGACGTTGCGTCGCGGCGTCTTGCCGCCCATCATGTATCGCTTCGCGTCCTCCAGATTGGAGAAGCGCTGGCTTTCGGCGCCGTTGAAGCCGCGAACCTGCTCCTCGCATTCCGCGGCGCTGTGGTAGATGCCGGGCACGCGGCCGCGCCGCACCGCGTAAATGCCCTTCTTTGTCGGCGTCTCGCCCGCGAGATACCGACGCGCCGCTTCCTCGTCCTGAAAGCGGCGTCCCTCCGCGCCCGAAAATCCGTCGATCGCTTTCTGGTACTCCTCGACGTCATGATAAATCCCGGGCGCGTGTCCTTTCCTGACTGCGTAAATCCATGCCATTAAACGATATTTTCACCTCCTTCCCGTGAATTCTATCCATTATATACGTTTCGCGCGGGCGGCTTTCCTTCACCCGTAAACGTATCCAAACTATATTATATCACGGCGCGAGGAAAAACGCTTTATTTTTTATGATATAATATGGAGGAATTTCAAAGGAAGTGACCGCATGACAAACAACAACAATAATGCTCCATCCTTCTACTCCTGCTACCTGTTCGACTTCGACTACACATTGGCGGATTCGTCGAAAGGCATCACCGACTGCTTTCATCAGACCATGGCGGCCTTCGGGTTGCCGCCCGTGGACGATATCGTCGTCGAGCGCACGATCGGGCTGCCGATGCGGGACGCCGTTCGGAAGATTACAGGGCTGGACGGCGACGAGAAAATCGAGGAATTTTTGACGTATTACCGCGCTTTGGCTGACAAGACCATGACCGCGAAGACTTTTTTCTATCCGGAGGCGCTGCCTACGCTGAAAATACTTCGGGAACGCGGCGCAAAAATCGCGATCATCTCGTCGAAAACCTCTCATCGCATCCGTGAAGCCTTCGTCCGGGACAAGGCGGAGAACCTCATTGATTTCATCATTGGCTGCGATGAGGTAAAAGAACTGAAGCCTTCCCCCGAGGGCATCTTCCTCGCGTTGGAGAGATTCGGAGCGAAGCCGGAGAACGCGCTCTACACCGGAGACAGCACCACGGACGCCGAGGCCGCGAAGAACGCGGGCGTCGCTTTCTGCGGCGTCACCCACGGCGTGACAAGCGCGGAAGAGCTGGCCGCCTACCCGCATCAGGCAATCGGTGACACGCTGGAGACGGCGGCAAAGCTAGGAAACCTTATGCACGAAAATGTTGGGGCGTCGATTCGTTGACGCCGAGATATTTTTTCAGGGAATCCTGCAACAGATGGGAATAATTGATTTTTTCCTTGCGGGCAAGAATATCGAGCCATCGGGGAATCGTTACCGTCTTGGTTGTCGATTTGTTGAGCATTTTTTCGCGAAAAGGCGGCATCCATGCTTCGATCATAACAACGCTTCCGTTTGCGTCATCCGGTTTTATGGCGGATACGCGGGAAGGTTCCGGGATGGGTTCGCCCTCCTCTTCCATACTGTATAGATGGAGCTGCAAAGCCTCTTTTGCATTAGTGAATGCTTCCTCCATGGAATGAGCGCAAGGCAGGCATCCGGGGAGGTCGGGAAATTCTATGGAAATACCGTCGGCGTCGTCATAGAAAATTGCGGGATATACATAAACATCTTTCATTAGAAACCCTCCTTATATAATATCAAGGGAAAACAATTCCTGCTTGTTTTGCAATACTGTTCAATGTTCGTCTTGGTATGTTCTTTACAGGGGGCGTGATAGTTACTGTTCCCGGCTTTGTCGGATGTCGGAACTGGTGATGGTCTCCTTTACAGCGGATTTCTCGCCATCCGTCTGCTTGCAAGATCGTTATGACTTCCCTTGATGAGTAGCTTTTCATAAAACGCCCCCCTAGCCTTTTTATTATAATAAATATAATTATATGTGTCAATGCGACAGGAAAACGCGGTTTAGGTTGCACTTCCCGCAATCCTGCGTTATCATACAGACAGAGTCATATAATCAGGAAGGTGGGAAAACAGTATGGAAGGTCGCAGCCGAAGTCGAGCAGGCCATGAAGCTGCAGGAAGAGCTGGCTTCAGACGCGCGGAAGAAGCTGCGCGAGGCGAAGAAGGCCGAGATTCGCGAGAAGATCGTCAAAACAGGCGAGGCCATTCGCGAGGCGTTCAACAAGATTTATTCGAAATAAGGAATTGAACTATGAAACAATTTCAGTTTACCTTTCGGGAGGAAAAGACGCTCGAAAAGGAATTGAAAAAACTGCGGCAGTGGGTCAGAGGAAAATTCTGTTCCGATTTGCTGATCCAGATGTTCACGGAGATCATGGACCGCAGCCGAATCGAGCGCGCATGCGAGACCATCGGGCGGATACTGCCGGACGCCATTTATGCGGGCTGCTCCACCAACGGGAATATCGTCAACGGCGATTTCTCGGGGGGAGATATTGCCGTTGTCTGCACCTTGTTTGAATATCCGACCACAAAAGTGGAATTGCTGCAATATCCGATGACGCCGGATACCCAGGAGAGCGTTGCGAAAATGCTCGTAGAGGAAGTTGAGAAACGGCCGTGGGTCACGGCGGTGGAGATTCTTGTCACGATCCGAGGTTTGTCGATGACGAACCTCTGCGACGGTCTTTCCCGTATCCGGTCGGGCGTGCAGCTTTTCGGCGGCGGGGCTTTCTGCGAGAATGTGGGGAAAAATGAAGCCTGCGTTTTTTCCGGGGCGGGAGGCTATCAGGAGCACGGCGTCGTCTTTATTCTTTTCGGCGGAAACGATTTCCATGTGGAGAGTTTCTATGTCACCGGCTGGAAGCCGCTCGGCTCCTTCATGGACGTCACCATGACGGACGGGTGCATTCTCAGGGAGCTGAATCATCGTCCGGCGTACGACGCCTATTACAAGTATCTCCATATCAAAAACGACGAGCATTTTTTCAACAATACGCTGGAGTTCCCGTTCCTTTACCGAGAGCACGGAATCGACATCATGCGCGCCCCGGTCGCCAGCAATCCGGACGGTTCCCTGACCATGACTGCGGATATGCACCAGGACGTGCAGGTGAGGATCGCTTACGGAGACCCGTGGACAATCCTCGACTCCGTCTGGAAAGCAGGGAAACGGCTTTTGGAGTATGCGCCGGAGTGCATCTTCGTATTTTCCTGCGCGGCTCGCCGTATTTTCTGGGGAAACAACGAGGTGGGCAAAGAAACGGAACCCTATCAGATGCTTGCTCCCACTTCGGGCTTTTATACCTCGGGCGAGTATTTGCGGACGGGCGATTATGTCGACCAGCACAATGTTACCCAAGTCATAGCCATTATGCGGGAAGGCGAGGCAAAAGTGCAGCATTCCGCGGAGGATTTCCAGCGGGTGGAGCAGAGCTTTGAAGGCAAGGTTTCCATGATCAATCGGATGGCAACCTTTATCAAGGCCACGACGGAAGAACTGGAAGAGGCAAACCAAAAGCTCAGGGAGCTGGCCGTCACCGATATGATGACCGGCGTCGGGAACAAGACCGCTTATCTGGAAAAGAAACATGCGTTGGATGAGGCGATTGGTCAGGGGAATGCTTCGTTTACCGTGTTCATGTTTGATTTGAACGGAGTGAAAGAAATCAACGACAGATTCGGGCATGAATGCGGCGACCGGATGATTGCCGATGCGGCGGACGTGCTGAAAAAAGTGTTTGGGAAAGCAACCCTCTACCGGATCGGCGGAGATGAATTTGTCGCCATTCTTGACGGCACGATGCAGCAGTCTGATATCGAGAATCGTTTCCGGGCGTTGGATGAGACGATAGCGTCGATCAATAAAGAGGACAGGCCTTACAAATCCCCTCTCACCATTTCCAAGGGAACTGCAGTTTTTTGCGCCGGAAAGGACGCGGATTATCAAGAGGTGTTCCGTCGGGCAGATTCTTCCATGTATCAGGAAAAAACCGTTTATTATGAGACGCATAACCGACGAAAGCATGAATGAATTGCTTTGTTGGCATATAGTATTCTGCTTAAAGCATTTGATCAGTGGTCGGTATCAGAACGTGAACGCCACGGATACGCCGCCGGTATGATCCTGCTTCCTCCCCGCGAAGTCGCTTGCGTTCAGATCCGGGTTCCGCGGGCTGTTTTTTGTCAGGCTCACGTGGGAACGCGTTTTATGCTTATGCGGGAAATCGCGATATGCGATAATACGGATGCGAAATGGAAACGGAGGGTGGACATGAAAAAGATATTGTACCTGACCGATTTGTATTATGAAGCCAATGGCCGACGGTACTACGAGGAAGATTTATACATCACCGGACGGCTCAAGGAACATTTCGACATAGCGGTATGCCACCCCAAAAATTCCGAAGCGTTTGAACCGGTGGCCGATCTGGTGGTGTTTCGGAATACCGGCGCGGTCAGCGGCTTCAAGGATATTTACGCATCCTTCGTGCAAAGAGTGCGGAAAAACAAGCTCAAGACTTTCAACGACTTTACGGGAAAAGCCGATATGCGCGGCAAGCAATACCTGATCGACCTGACGCTGGCAGGGTATCCGGTGATTCCGACGATAGACACGATAGAGAATCTAGGTCGCCTGCCGGAAACGGACACTTACGTCATAAAGCCGAAAGACGGCGCGGATTCCATCGGCCTCGAATTTTTGACGGGCGACGAACTCCGGAAAAGGAACCTGGGCGTCGGGAAATACCTGATGCAGCCCGCGATTGATTTCCGGTATGAAGTTTCCTTTTACTTCATCAACGAAAAGCCGGAATACGCCATGTACGCGCCGGACAAGTCGCAGCGATGGAAGCTGGTGCCATACGAGGCGAGCCGCGAGGATCTCGCGTTTGCGGAAAAATTCATCCGGTGGAACGACATCAAAAACGGGATCCAGCGGGTGGACGCTTGCCGGACGAGGGACGGCGAGCTCCTGCTTGTGGAACTGGAGGACCTGAACCCGTACTTGTCGATTCTCGAACTTGACGAAACCACGCGAAACGCGTTTATCGGGGATATGACGGACGCGCTGCGGAAAATGACAGTATAAGGCATATTAAAGCCGCGAAGGGGAAAATCCTTCGCGGCTTAATATTTTTCGGTCGGGCGGCGTTCCTGTTCATTGCGGCCTGTGCTTGTCGCCCCATTCGCACATGCCGTCGAGCAGGGGAATCAGGGATTTGCCGCGTTCGGTCAGTGAGTATTCGACCTTCGGCGGGATTTGCGGGTATTCCTCGCGGTGCACCAGCCCGTCGGCTTCCAGCTCTTTGAGGTTCGCGGAGAGCGTCTTATACGAGATGCCGCCGATGTAGCGCTGGATCTCATTGAAGCGCACGACGCCGAACTCCATCAGCGTGTATAGAATCGTCATTTTGTATTTGCCGCTGATCAGCGACAGCGTGTAGCTGAATCCTGTACTGCCTAGGCTTTCGTCCGCAATGCAGCGCGCCATAGGAACACTTCCCTTCGGGTAAGTATCTATACTGAATGTGCGTACTTGCAATAATTTCCTTTATGGATATGATTATAGGCAGGAGAGAGATTTTTGTCAAAGACAAGGGGGATTTGCAAGATGGCAAAGAAAATCATTGTTTTGAACGGAAGTCCACGCCCGAAGGGGAATACGTCGGCATTGGCCGAAGAATTTTCAAAGGGGGCGCGTGAAGCGGGCTGTGAGGTCACCTCCTTCCTGCTCGACAAGATGGATATCCACGGCTGCAAGGGCTGCTTCGGCGGAGGCAAGGATGCTGTGCATCCCTGCGTGCAGCGTGACGATATGGAAAAAATCTATCCTGTGTACAAAGACGCCGATTTAGTGGTTTTGGCGTCGCCGCTCTATTATTGGAATTTCAGCGGGCAGCTTCGCACGGCCTTCGACCGTCTTTTTGCCGTGGCGGAGTGCGACGCGAATTACCGGAATCCCGTCAAAGAAGCCGTCCTGTTGATGGCGGCGGAGGGCTTCGGCTTCGACGACGCGCTGACGTACTACGAAAATCTGATGAAGCATCTCGGCTGGAAGAATCGCGGCCATGTGCTGGCGGGCGGCGTGATGAAAGTTGGCGACATCACGGGCCATAAGGAACTCAGGGAGGCCTACGAGCTGGGCAAGGCCGTCGCGAAGGGGAACGGCCTTTGATATTACAGAATCTTAGGAGCGAAGCGAGTTAGATTCTGTTATATGCATGGGACACGCGAAGCGAGTCATCGTAAAGGATGTAACGGGAAAGGTCGCGCGGTATGCGTTCTTGGCCGCTTACGGGGCGAGAAGCGTGCATCGGCGATTTTGTAGATAAGGAGTGTTGCGGAATGAAAAAATGGTTTGCTTTACTAACGCTGGCGCTTTGCGCGCTGACCTTGGCGGGCTGCGGTGGCGGCGCACCGGAGAAAAAAGCTGCCGCGCCCGTGAAGGGGCGGGCCCTGGTCGTTTACTATTCCCGGGCCGATGAAAATTCCGGCGTCGGCTATATCGAGAAGGGCAACACGAAAATTCTCGCGGAGTTCATCGCCAAAGCCACCGGCGCGGACATGTTCGAGATCGTGCCGCAGAAGCCTTACCCGAAGCAGTACAAGGCCGCGACGGAGGTGGCGAAGAAGGAGAAGGACGAAAACGCCCGCCCGGAAATCGTCGGCACGATGCCCGACGTCTCGAAGTACGACGTGATCTTCTTCGGCTATCCGATCTGGTGGCACGACCTTCCGATGGTGTGCTACACCTTCTTTGACAAGGTGAAGCTCGAAGGCAAGACCGTCGCGCCCTTCTGCACCCACGAGGGCAGCGGCCTTTCCGATACCGACCGCTTCATCGCCAAGACGACGGGCGCGACCGTGACCGAGGCTCTTGAAATGTACGGCACGAAAGCGCAGAACTGGAAGGACGAGGCGAAGCAGGAAACCCTCGCGTGGCTGAAAAAGATAGGATATGAGAAATAAGCGTGAAACGCATCAAAAAACGCGGACATTGTGCATCATGTCCGCGTTTTTCTTTTCCTGGCATACGCGTTTCGCGCACATCCCATAAACGCTTCCACTACGCTCCATTGGTAGGTCTGTTCCTGATACCCGAATCGGATCTGATAACGGGCGTCCGTGCCCAGCTTGAAGATTTCCAAAGTTTGCAGCTGTTTCTTTGCCAGTGTAGCTCGCGCAAGGTTTTCCGGGCAAAAGCACGCGCCCATCCCCTGCACGCACAGCATCAAAAGCGTTCCAACATTATGCGACGAAACCCTGACGCGTGGCCGGTCTACGCCCGCACGCTTCAAAACGTTGCGTCCGATGCGTCCGTCAATGTCATCTGTGCCGCCGAGCAAAAGCGGACAGTCGGCAAGCTGTGAAAAATCCCCTGCCTGAAATTTACGCTGGACGTTTTTCGCATCATCCGCGTATATCGAGGCAAAAAATGTTTTTTCCGCCATCAGCATGACTTCTTCGCAGTAAAAGTCCCGCAGCCCGACGTCGGGCAAAGCGGCGGGAAAATCCGCCATCGCAAGGTCGATCTCTCCTTCCGTGAGTTTTTGATGCAACGCGTCGTTGGAAGCCTCTGTCAATTCCACACAAATATTGGGATATTCTTCCTGAAACAGCGGAAGGGTGTCCGTTATAATCATTCGTCCGCGTGTGGCGGCGACGCCGACGCGAAGCTTGCCCGTTTGATTCTGCGAAATGTCGCAAAACTCATGCCGCATGGCGGTATGCGTCTTTTGGAAATCTGTCGCATAGCGAAGCAGCACCTCTCCCGCATAAGTGAGTTCCAACGGAACATGGCGCACGAAAAGCCGACAGTCAAGCTCTTTTTCCATTCCCGCAATATGGGAACTGAGAGACTGCTGCGTGATATGCAGCCGTTCCGCCGCTTTTGTGAAGCTGCGCTCCCTCGCAAGCACGGAAAAATATTCCATAGATGAAAAATTCATGGGATTCCTCCTGATAATACAAAGTTTAACTGTATTATATATCAATATTAACAGTTTTACAATGTAATCTTATCATGCTATGATTTGGGCACGCAAAAAGAAAGGGGCGAATTCTCATGCCGTCGTCAATGATTCCATCGTTCATTCTTTACTGCATCGTTTCGGCCATCACTCCGGGTCCCGCCAATCTCTGCTCGCTGGCTTCCGCCATGAAATACGGCAAGCGGCAAGCCCTGCGACAATGGCGCGGAATTTTCCTCGGCTTTGCCGTGGTCGCGTTGTTCGCTTCGGCTGCCGTCTGGGTTCTCGGAACGGCAATCAACGATTCTGTCCGCACATTGACATGGATCTGCGCGGCTTATATCCTTTGGTTCGCCTATCACGTCCTGCAAAACGAAGAAATGGGTGAAGCAGAATCCGGGAAACGCTGCAATTTTCTCACGGGTTTTCTCGTGCAAATCACCAACGTCAAAATCATGATTTTCTGCGTCACGGCATTGACAACCTACTCCCTGCCGTACGCAGAAAAATACTGGGACATCTTGAAAATTGCGGTACTCCTGCCTTTCACCGGACCGGTTGCCAATCTCTTCTGGCTGTTCGCCGGAGCTTCCCTGCACCGTTTTTTCCGGAAATACCAGAAAGCGGCAAACGTGGTTATGGCGACTGCGCTTGCTGCCTGTGCTGTCAGCATTATCCATGGCTGAAGAAGATTGGGGATGAGAAATCAAACAAAAGGAGCGGCCCCCGAGTGAGCCGCTTCTTTTTCGCATAGAGCCTACAAGTCGTCCATCATCAAAAAGTCCTTGAGCTTGTAGTGGTAAACCGTGCTGGTGGAATAATCGACGCCGTCATTGGTGATGAGGATTTTCTTCATGGAATTGTCCATTTCCCTGAATGCGGCAAATTCCCGCGTATACGCTTTGTCCTCCGCAACGCTGTACGCGACCTGCACCATGTAGACTTTGCCGCCTTTCACGGCGCGGAAGTCGATTTCTTTGCCTTTATGGCTGTACGCGGAAATCTCATACCCCATATAGAGCAGTTCGTTCAGCACGACATTTTCCAGATTGTGGGTCAGGTCGTAGCGTTCCCCCACGCGCCGGATGCTGTTCAGAGAAACGTCCTCGTCGTAGAGCTTGCTGTAATAATCCAGCTTCGCTTTCGCTTTCGGGGAATACAGGGGTAAGTCCTGAATGACATAGGCCTCTTTCAGGTAACCGAGGTACTTGATGACCGTGGGGACGGACACGGAAACGTTCTGCCCTTTCATATAGTCCGCAATGGAGCTGGCGCTGAATATTCGGGCGTTGGAAACGAGCACATAATCCACGAGGCGCTCGAATATGTCCTTTTTTCGGATGGCGTATCGGTTTTCGAGGTCGTTGTAAATAATCGTGGCGTTGAGGTCGTTCAGGTATCGCTTCATGGAGTCCTCGTCCGGCTGCTCCAGCGCCGCAGGGAATCCGCCCCAGACCAGATAATCGTCGATCCCGAAGCGTCGCCCCAACTGGTCGGCGTATGCTTTTGCTTCCCGGTAGACGAAAGGGCGCGCCCGAAAGGAAACATAGCGCCCGGACAGCTCTTTCGTGAACTCTTTGGACAAGAGCCGGGAATTGCTGCCGGTGATGAATACGGACACATTGGAAAGGCGGAGCGTCCGGCAGGCCTCGCTCCAGCCCTCCATATTCTGCACTTCGTCCAGAAACAGATAGAGTTTTTCTTCTCCGAGATATCCGTTCACATGGGCAAGGAGCGCGTCGACGTTCGGAATCCGGGTGCGGAGCGGACGCAAATCGAAATCCAGGAACAGGCACTTTTTCCCGGCGGCTTCCAGCTCCGACTGAACCTGTTTCAAAATCACGGACTTTCCGCATCGTCGGACCCCCGTGATGATCTTGACGAGGTCGCTTTCGTAGAAAGGCCGGATTTGAGACAGGTAGTGTTCACGGATAATCATTTGTGTCCCTCCTTTACCTGATATTCTACTTTAAGATTTTACACCGGTCAATAAAATCTTAAAGTAGTACTTT
>JAGAZS010000047.1 GCA_017939945.1 Schwartzia sp. (in: firmicutes) | reverse complement strand
GTTGCCGCGGCCGCAGGTGACTTCCCGCGCCGGGTCGTGCACGTTGCCGATGACCCGCGTGCGGCAGCCCATGTAGGCGAACTCATGGTTGTAGTCGCCCTGCTTGTAATACTGCTTGTTGAAAGGCGCGTCGAGGAAGCTGAAATTCGGGAACAGCCGCTTCGCCGAGACCTCCATCGCAAGCTGGAAAAGATCGTAATTCGGGTCGCCGGGATTGTAATTTATGCCCTCTTTGACCTTGAAGATCTGTACCGGGAAAATCGGCGTCTCGCCGCTGCCCAGACCCGACTGCGTGGCAATCAGCAGATTCCGCATGACCATGCGCGCCTCCGGAGAGGTGTCCGTGCCGTAGTTGACCGAGCTGAAAGGCACCTGCGCGCCGGCGCGGGAATTCATCGTATTCAGGTTGTGAACGAAAGCTTCCATCGCTTGGAAGGTCGCATGGTCGGTCGCCTTCCAAGCCGCCTCGTTCGCAAAGTCATGGGCTTTTTTCGTGATTTCCGGCGAAATCGGCTGGAAACCGCTCGCCGCCTGATGAGCGGGCAAAAACTCCACCAACCGCGCACCGTATTCGTCCATCGTCTCGAAACGAATCGGCGCATCCACGCACCGCTCGATTTCCTTGACAAGGAGCTTCGCGTCGTCGAGCTTCATGCCGAGAAGCATCGACAGCCCGTCGCCGAGATGGGAGAAATACTGCTTGCGGAAGGTCTTGATGACGCCCGGCACCATCGCGTAATCGAAGTTCGGGATCGACTGGCCGCCGTGCATCTCGTTCTGGTTCGCCTGGATGGCGATGCAGGCCAGCGCCGCGTAGGAACGGATGTCGTTCGGCTCGCGCAGGCAGCCGTGCCCCGTCGAGAAGCCGTCCTTGAACAACTTGATAAGGTCGATCTGGCAACAGGTCTCGGTCAGCATATAGAAGTCCATATCGTGGATATGGATGTCGCCGTTGACGTGGGCCGCCGCGATATCCTTCGGCAAAATGCGGTGGATGATAAAATATTTCGAGCCTTCCGAGCCGTACTTGAGCATCGTGCCCATGGCCGTATCGGCGTCGATATTCGCATTCTCGCGCTTCAGGTCCGCCTCGCGGGCATCCTTGTAAGTCAGCTCGTCGTAAATGTCCATCAGGTCGACTTCGGCCTCGCGGATGCTGGTATGCGCAGCGCGATACAGGATATAGGCCTTCGCGGTGGACGCGTAGTTGTTCTTGATCAGCGCGCGCTCCACGGCGTCCTGGATATACTCGACGCCGGGGGCTTTCTTGTCCGAAATATTGCGGATGACGCTGCGGGTCAGCGCGTCAAGCTGCCGCTGGGAAAACGTCGCGTCGGTGGATTCGAGGTTCGCCTTCTGGATGGCGTTTGATATTTTGCTTGCGTCAAACGGAACGACCTCGCCGTTCCGCTTCTTGATATTCTTGATGACGGGAGTCGATGACATCTCGCCGCTTCCTTCTTTCTTTTTGGTCTTTCCGCGCAGGCTTTCGCCCCGCTTTTTGGTTCGGTACCGATTATACAATATCTGCGTTTCAGCGTCAAGAGAAAACACAACATCTTGTAATTTCTTATCCACAGGCAAAGGCCGCAAAAAACCGCCGTCCCAAAGATGGAACAGCGGTTTTGCACAGAAAGAATGTGGACAACATCCTAATTTTGTGGATAACAGAGCCTCTTTTCTCTTATTCCTTCTTCTTTTCCATTTCCCATGCCGCACGAACACAGTCGCGCCCGGCTTCCTTCGCCGCGTAAAGCGCCGTGTCGCTTTCCTTGATCAGCTCGTCGATCGGGTACTGAATATCGTGGGAAATGGCGATGCCGATGCTGCCCGACAACTTTTGGAACTGCTCCTGCTCGCGGAAGCGCGCGCGAAGGCGTTCGAGACAAAGCTCCGCTATATTCTTCGCCTCGTCGTGGGACAGGCTGCCCAGGAGCATCACGAGGAACTCGTCGCCGCCGAAGCGGCAGACAACGCCCGTCGGGAACGAAACTCGCAGCACCTCGCCGACCGCCTTCAGCGCCTCGTCGCCCACATTGTGCCCGTAAGTGTCGTTGACCGCCTTGAAGTGGTCGAGGTCGATGGAGAAAATGCAGACCGCTTGGTTCTTTCTGTATTCGGAAACATACTCGTAGAAAAAGCGGCGGTTGGAAAGGCCCGTCAAATCGTCCTTGTGCGCCATGTCGAGAATTTTCTTGTGGTAACGGTTCAAAAGCGTGACGTCCTGCGCGACGCCCGCCGTGCCGATGATGTTTCCTTCTTTGCCGAACACCGGCGTCTTGTAGGTTTTGAGGTCGCGCATCTCGCCGTTGTCCATCACCTGCTCCGCGCCGACCACCAGCTTGCCGGTATTGACTACCTTCATGTCGGACTCGAGGCAGACGCGCTCGCCCTCCTCGTACTCCTCCGGCTTCAGGCCCCAAATGACGCCGTGCCGCTGACCACGGCAGTCCTCCACCGTTTTCCCGACGGTGCGCGCCAACGCGTTGTTGACCTCCAGATGCAAGCCGCCGAGATTTTTGTACCACGCAAGGTCGGGCACCATATTGATGGTCGTCTGCCACCAGTTGTGAACCAGCCACGCCTCGTAGCGCCGCCAGATCCGCTCCTGCAGCCAACCAAAATAATAAGGAAGCAAATCCTTTTCCGGCGCGTCCCAGAAATCATCAATCTTGGAAATTTCCGCCGCGTCGCCTTCTTCTTTTTTGCCCCGCCAGCCCACCAAGAGCGTATCCTCATCGCCCAGCGCGCGTGCCTTGTCCGCGCGCCCCGGCGCCAGCGAAAAAATCACGCAGGACGGCGCATGCTCCGCCGCTTCCGGCAAATCCTCATAAACGGAAAATTTCAGCGACAGCCCCTGTGCCGGCTCCATCGCTATGAGCGCCTCCGCCATGCCCTTCGGCAGCCCCACCAGCCATATCCTCGCGTCGCAGGT
>JAGAZS010000371.1 GCA_017939945.1 Schwartzia sp. (in: firmicutes) | reverse complement strand
CGTGATGAGTGAAGCAGTCAGCCATGTGCGGTGCTGCGCAGCTCCGCTCGGAGCGGGCTGGAAGAGCCGCATCGAGGAAGACGTGAAGCGGCGCGGCGGGCGCGCAAAGCAAAAATAAAGCGACTTTACAAGTTCAGCTCGAACAAACTGAAAGTCGGGATATGGGGGATGCCGCGTTCCAGGTCGGCGTCCACGACATATCGGAACCCCGTTTTTTCGTACAGCTTTTTTGCCGGAATATTGCCGGGGACGATGTCAAGGCGGATGGCTCTATAGCCGTCCGCCTTTGCTTTTTCCGTGCAAAAACGGACGACCTCCGCGCCGAGTCCGTGCCCTTGCATTTCCGGAGAGATTGCCAAGGCATGCAGCACCATATAGGCGCCGTCGGGCAGTTCTTGCGACCAGTTGCCCTTCCGGTAGTTGCCCTGCGGGTCGGCGTTCAGGACGAAAGCGCCGACAATCTTTTTCCCGTCCACGCAGATATACTGCTCTCCGGCCTCCGTCATTTGCTTTACCCAGCTTTCCGACGGGTAAATCTTATACATCCATTTCGGATAGTTGATATGCTGATCCAGCCATAGGACAACGTCGTCGTAAAACGCGCCGGTGGCAGCGACGTCCGCTTCCCGGCATTTTCTTATTTGCATTTTGCCGTATTCCGTCCTTCCTTCGATGATTACATGATTTGCGAATATGCAACTATAATAACGATTTGCTTGATCGGATTCAATAGGGCTCATTGCTTTTCCTGCATGTATGCAGAAATACATTTGTTTTTCGCGTAGATGACGGTGTGCCATGCTCTGCGCTGAAAAAAATATTGCTAAAGCGCCAATGAAGCCTTACGGCGCCGGGCCGATTCTTGTTCCGGCGTTGCAAGTGTTTTGTATTTACAAAATGTCGATATGTTCTCCGTTCAGGGCCTTGTTCATGCTGCGCACGGCGCAGAATTTTCCGCACATGCTGCAGGTGTCGCTGTGGTCGTTTTCCGGCAGACGGCTTTCACGTAAATCACGTGCCGTTTCCGGATCGAGAGCGCAGGCGTACTGCGCTTCCCAGTCCAGCTTTCGCCGCGCCTCCGCCATGCGGTCGTCGACGTCACGTGCTCCGGGCAGTCCCTTCGCGATGTCGGCGGCGTGAGCGGCGATTTTCGAGGCAATGATGCCCTGGCGGACGTCGTCCACATTCGGCAGCGCCAAATGTTCCGCCGGCGTCACATAGCAGAGGAACGCCGCGCCGTGCATGGCTGCCACCGCGCCGCCGATGGCTGCCGTGATATGGTCGTAGCCGGGCGCGACGTCCGTCACCAAAGGGCCGAGAACGTAAAACGGCGCTCCCATGCAAAGCGTTTTCTGAAGCTCCATGTTCGCCGCGATCTGGTCGAGCGGCACGTGGCCGGGGCCTTCCACGAGAACCTGCACGTTATGCGCCCACGCCCGTTTCGTCAGCTCCCCGAGACGGATCAGCTCCTCGATCTGGCAGGCGTCCGTGGCGTCGGCGAGACAGCCGGGGCGGCAGGCGTCGCCGAGGGAAACGGTGACGTCGTGTTCCTCGCAAATGGCAAGGATTTCGTCGAAATGGGAATAAAAGGGATTTTCCTCGCCCGTCATGCTCATCCATGCGAAAACGAGACTGCCGCCCCGGCTGACGAGATTCATTTTCCGGCCCTGCGCCCGAATCCGGCGCACCGTATCCCGCGTGACGCCGCAGTGGAGCGTCACGAAGTCCACGCCGTCCTCCGCATGGAGCCGTACCACGTCGATGAAGTCTTTCGCCGTCAGCTCCGCCAGGTCTTTCTGATGATGAATGACGCTGTCGTACACCGGAACCGTTCCGATCATGGCGGGACATTCCCCGATGAGCTTCCGGCGGAACGGGCG
>JAGAZS010000370.1 GCA_017939945.1 Schwartzia sp. (in: firmicutes) | reverse complement strand
TTCAGGTTATGTTCGTTTGGTTCACGTGAAACATTTTCGACGCAAAAAATCCCGCGCGGGAAATTCCCGCACGGGACCGTTTTGCGTCAATAATTTTTCGCGACCTGCTGGAAGTAGGCTTTCGGGTGTTCGCAGACCGGGCACTTTTCCGGAGCCTCTTGCGCCTCGCAGACATAACCGCAGTTCAGGCACTGCCAGATGATCTTGTCGCTCTTCTTGAACACCTTGTCCTGCTCGATATTCGCCAGAAGCATATTGTAGCGCGTCTCATGCTCCTTCTCGATCTCGGCGACCTTCTCAAACAGCATGGCGATCTTGGTGAAGCCTTCCTCTTTCGCGACCTTCGCGAACTCGGGATACATGCTGGTCCACTCGTCGTGCTCGCCCGCCGCCGCAGCTTTCAGATTCGCCGCCGTGTCGCCGATGCCCTCGACGAGCTTGAACCAGATTTTCGCGTGCTCCTTCTCGTTGCCCGCCGTCTCCTCGAAGATCCGTGAGATCTGCTCATAGCCGTCCTTCTTCGCCTTCGAGGCGTAATAGGTGTACTTGTTGCGCGCCTGCGACTCCCCGGCAAACGCCGCCCAGAGATTCTTTTCGGTTTTCGAGCCTTTCAGTTCCATGCGGTTCTCTCCTTTCTCTCCTGTCCCGGCTCCCGCTGGGACAAAGAAACCGCTGCGCAAGCTCTCCCGGCCTGGTCAGCGATTCCCAAAACGCTTCGTAAATATTATAACGCCTTCATTCAGGTTTTGCCGTAGGCGAAACTTCCTATTTCGGCGTTTCCCTAAAGGACTAGCTTCGCGTCGCACCGAGGCGGGAGATAGAAGCTCACCGGCTGTTATGCAATATGGAATCTGCCACCTATAGAGTTGCGGGACATCTTTCCCTCGGTATAAGAAAATTCCGTCCAAATAACAAGAAGATTTTCTTTTTTCATCTCACGAAAAAATTTTTCTCTATTCCGTGCACCGTGTGCTATAATATAGAAAGAGATTTTATTTAAGAAAGAAGGGTTTTCAATGAAATTGGCAAAGAAATGGAACCGTCGGATTTTCGCCGCCGTATTGGGCGCAGTGGTCGTGGGCGCGCCGCTTTTCGCGGTCCACGCAGATCCCGCCTTCTCGCGGGACGGGGAGCGGTATGACGTCCGCCGCGGCATGTACGAAAAAGAAGGCGGCAGCGACGAGCACATTCCTCTCGGGCAATACGCCGACGCGGATAAGCGCGCCGCGCGCGAGGAGGAGCGCCGCGAGGACGCGGAGAAGCGCAAAGCCGAGGAAGCCAAGGAGGCAAAAGAGGCCAAAGAGGAAAAGACCCACGAGGCCCGCAAAGAATCCGGAGAACAAAAGGAATCGCGCGAATACGCATATGATGTGCGTCGCGGCATGTACGAGCAGGAAGGCGGCAGCGACACCCAGGTACGGCGCGGCATGTACGAGCAGCCCAGCGAAGACGGCGAACGGCGCGGTCTGGTCCGGTAATTCCATCGAAATTAAAAATTCCTCTTTTGTTGAAAAACAACAAAAGAGGAATTTTTTTATGGCTTGAATTCAAAACTCCTGCCGGACGCCGACGTAAGTCGCCCGTCGATCGCCGTCATTTACGTCGTCCACTTGCCCGAAAAGGTAGGTGCCTTTCCCGAAGCGGACGCTGGCCCTAGGGCGCAGGCGGATATTGTTCAGGTCGTAGGCGTCGAGGGAAAACCTGAAGTATTTTCCCGCGTCGGCGTCGAGGCCGAGGCCGACTTCTCCGTCGATGATGCCCGCCCTTGCCGTCAGCGCGCCCATTTTCTGGCCCGCCTGCAAATTGAAGCGGTTGCCTTCGCCGATGTCATTGACGCCGATCCTGAATAAACTTTTCTCCGACAGATTCGCGGTCACATCGAAATTCGCGCGCCAGTTGCTCTCCTGCCCGCTGTACATGACCTCGACGCCGGGAGTGATCCCGCCGCCGAGTCCGCTCATCATCTTGTCCGCTTTTTCCGTAACGCCCCTTGTGTTGTGCAATACGGCCTTCAGGTCTTCCGCGGTCTGCGGATCGGTCACGACGCCTTCTAGGCTTTTCGCCATGTTGTCGATGCGTGCGCTGGTGCTCGCGATGTTCGCCACCGTCGCGCGGAGATTTGCCGCCGCCTCGCCGTCGCCGGAAAATCCTTTGACCAACCCCTCGACTTCCTGCGCCGCCCCCGCGAGGCTCACGGACATCACGGAAAGTTCACGCACCATGCGGTTGATCTCGCCCTCATTATGCACGGCCATGCGGGAAAAGGCTCCGGTCATGTCGCGCACGTTGCCCGTGATATCCTTCAAATTCACGGCGGCAGAAACAAGGGACGAATTCAGTTCCGGGTTATTGACTACGGAGTTGATGCCGTTCATCATATCATGCGCCTGCTCGATCAGCACCGACATCTTTGCCAGCATCGCGTCCATATTTTCTTCCGGCGTCCCCGCTACACGGTCGCCTTCTTCCAGATACATGCCGGTGTCCCGCGCCGGCAGGATGTTGACATACTTTTCTCCGAGGAAGCCGCTGGCGCTGACCGTGATTTTCGAGGCATGGGGAATGCGGATATCGTCGTTGACCGACATAGTGACGAGAACGTGCATACCCTCGGTCTCGACGTTCAGCACCTTGCCCGCGGGTACGCCCGCGAAGCGCACCTCCGCCGACGGGTTCAGCCCGATGACTTCGGGGAACGTCGCGTAAAGCGTATAATGGCTGGGACCAAACAATTTGACGCCGGACAGCCCGATCAGCATGGCCGCCAAAAGCGCCAGTCCGATTACGGTAAACGCGCCCACCTTTACTTCATTTGACATGCCCTACCTCCTCAATTCCAATCCGTTATGTTCGTATCAATCTATCGCGAAGCTTCCGAGAAATTCCCGGATGCGCGGGTCTTTCATCCGCCGGAAATCCTCCGGCTTTTCAATCGCGATTATCTCGCCCTGATACAGCATCGCAATGCGGTTCGCCACAAGGCACGCGCTTTCCATGTCGTGGGTCACGACGATGGACGTGACGCCGAGCTTTTTCTGCGTCTCCACGATCAGGTCGTCGATTTTCCGCGTCATTACGGGATCAAGCCCCGAATCCGGCTCGTCGTAGAAAATGATTGACGGGCCGAAGGCCAGCGCCCGCGCGAGACTCACGCGTTTCTTCATGCCGCCCGAAAGCTCGCCGGGCATCATGTCTTCGGAATCGGGCAAGCCAACCAATAGCAGCTTTTCGCGGACGATTTCCCGTATCTTTTCCTCGTCGTAATCGGTGTGCTCCCGAAGGCCGAAGGCCACATTGTCCCTGACGGTCATCGAGTCGAACAGCGCCGAATACTGGAACACCATGCCCATCGAGAGGCGCACATCGTCCAGTTCGTCCTCGGAAAGCTGCGTGATCTCCGTGCCGTCGATCCAGATCTCGCCCGCCGTCGGACGGTCCAGGCCGATCATCATCCGGAGCAGCGTGCTCTTGCCGGAGCCGGAGCCGCCGATCAGCGCCAGCGTCTCGCCGTTCTCCACCCGAAAGCTGATGTTCTTCAGCACCTGCTTGTCCCCGAAGGATTTGTCCACCTGCTTCAGCTCAATCATAGGACGCTCCTTCATTTATACAGAATCAGTGAAAGAAAACAATTCATGATGAAAATGACGATAATCGCGCTGACCACCGAGCGCGTCGTCGCAATGCCGACGCCTTCCGCCCCGGCGGGGGCCTTCAGCCCGCAGTAGCAGCCGAGCACCGCGATGAACATGCCGAACACCGCCGCCTTGACCAGCCCGCCGGTGATGTCGTGCACAACCGCGAAAGTCGAAATCGAATTCCAATAAAGATATGTGGAAATCCCGGACCAGCCCGTGGCGATCAGCCAGCCGCCCATGATGCCGATCACATCGCCGAAAATCGTCAGCATCGGCACCATCGCCATGCAGGCGATCATGCGCGGCACAATCAGATACTCGATCGGGTTTGTCGCCATGACCCGCAGCGCGTCGATCTGCTCCGTGACCTTCATCGTGCTGATCTCCGCCGTGATGGCCGAGCCGACACGCCCCGCCGCCACGACGCCCACCAGCACCGGTCCGAGCTCCCTGCCGATGGCGATGGTAATGACGCCGCCGATCGTCGACTGCGCGCCGAAGCGGATGAACTCGTGGGCGATCTGCAGCGTCATGACCATGCCGGTAAAGAGCAGCGTCAGCCCGACGATGGGCAGCGAATCCGCGCCGAGATGCGCCATCTGCCAAAAGACATGACGCATACGGGGCGGCCGCTTGAGCTGCTTGATGGTCTCCGCCAGCAGCATCACGACTTCCCCGATATATTGCAGCCATCGGATCACGAACCGACCGACGCTCCCAAAAAAGCGGTCCAACATGCGCCTTCCCCTCAACGAAACAAGACGCGGCGCGCCCTGTTTTCTTTTCCTTCTTAAATAGCTGTCTTTTATAATACTATTTTTCCCCGCGCGGCGCAACTGTTTCCGACTTGACTTATTCATCGTTTCCTATAAAATAAAAGTGTTGATGAAATATCGGAAAGGAGGCGCAGACGGTGAATGACAACATAAAAACCGAACCGGGACATCCGGGAAAACGGCTTGCTGACATTCTGGAACGTGTGGGAATGCAGCGCAAGGAACTGGCGATTCGCACCGGCGTCTCCGAGAAATACATCGAAACGGTCATCCACGGGGCAAAGGACATTACATTCGCCTTCGCACGGCGGCTGGAATACGCGGTCGGCCTCTCCATGCAGCAGTGGATGGACATGCAGGCCGAATACGACGAATACCGTTCCGAGCAAAAGGCGCGCGCCGGGATTCATCCCGACGAAACGGAACTCACGCTGCATCTGGTGGACGTCATGCCGCACCTGAAAAAATACAGGCTGCTGGACGAGCCGAAAAGCGACGAGGACGCCATCCTGTCGCTCCGGAAATTCATGGGCGTCGGCGACCTCCGCGTCATTCCGGACATCACCCATGCCGCCCTTTTCCGCGCCCGGCACAAAGGCGCCGGCGACATCGACCCATACGTCTTCCACGCATGGCGGCAAATGTGCATACGGCTGACGGAACACGCCAAGACCGCGCCCGTCATGGACATACAGAAGCTCGGGGACAGCCTGCCCGCCATCAAGCATTTGATGATTTACGGGGAAGAAGAAATCCCGATGCATCTGGAAAAAACCTTCGCCGCCTGCGGCGTCGCCTTCCGCCTCGTCCCGCCCTTCGAGGGCGTGCCGGTGCGGGGCTTCGTCCGAAGAATGGCCGACGGCAGAGGGATGCTTTGCCTGACCGCCCGTCGGGAACGGCAGGACGTCTTTTGGCGCGAGCTGTTCCGCGAGATCAGCCAAATCGTCAACGGCAACTCGAATTTCATCGACTTCCTGTACAAGGAAACAACCGAAACCTACATCGACAACTTCACGGACGAAGTCCTCGTGCCCAAGAAACGATACGAGCGCCTCGTCAAAAACGGGAACTTCTCCTTCGACATCATCCGCCGCTTCGCGGAAAGCCAGATCGTCGCCGAGCACATCGTCCTCGCCCGCCTGATCCGCGACGGACTGATCGAAGAAACGGACGAAGTAAAAGAACATCTGCCGGAATACGGTTGGGAGAATATATAAAAAGCGCCGCTTGCATCAGCAGCGCTTTTTTATATTAGCTCTGTCGGCGAATTGCAGTAGTCAACAAAAATTGCTTTGCGTGAATCCCCCACCACCGCTTCGCGGTCCCCCGCCCCCTTGGGGGCGGACAAAGATCGGTGCTTCGCGTGAATCCCCCCCACCACCGCCTGCGGAAACAGAAGTGGAACAAAGGCTGCCCTTCGGGACAGTCTTTTCTAGTTCTCGTCTTAAATCTTCAACAGAAACTCTTACAATCGGGCTGTTTTCGTCTTTTTGTAAAACGCAGT
>JAGAZS010000369.1 GCA_017939945.1 Schwartzia sp. (in: firmicutes) | reverse complement strand
CTATGTCAATCCCACCGGCCGCTTTGTGATCGGCGGACCGCAGGGCGACTCCGGTCTGACCGGCCGTAAGATTATCGTTGACACCTACGGCGGCAGCGCACCGCACGGCGGCGGCGCGTTCTCCGGCAAGGATCCCACGAAGGTCGACCGTTCGGCGGCGTATGCGGCGCGCTATGTGGCGAAGAACATCGTCGCGGCGGGACTCGCGGATCGCTGCGAGATCCAGCTTGCTTACGCCATCGGCGTCGCGCGTCCGGTCTCGGTGCGCGTCGAGACCTTCGGCACGGGCAAGATTGACGACAGCAAGATTGCCGAGCTCGTCGAGAAGAATTTTGACCTGCGTCCGGCGGGCATCATCAAGACGCTGAACCTGCGCCGCCCGATTTACGCGCAGACAGCGGCCTACGGCCACTTCGGCCGCACCGACGTCGATCTGCCGTGGGAGCACACGGACAAGGCCGAGGAATTGAAGAAGCAGGCGGGTATCTAAAAGAAAATCGTGAAGTTTGCAAGAGCGCTCCGTTGGGAGGAAACTTTCGGCGGGGCGCTTTTCATGTCCATTTTCAAAATTTTTCAGGCAATATATTGACAATATAGGAAAAGTCGTTTATGATATGCCCATCATAAGTTAAAGCGTTGAGCAGAAAAAGTAACCTTGGTTTGTTCTTCGTACAGCGAGTTGGCGACCGGGAAACCGGAGGTGGGATGGTCAGCCGGAGGCGCGAGGCGAATGGTTCTGTGAGCGTCCTTTGAAAACGGGATTTTTCCGTGAGTAGATGGGAACGGCTGCCCCCGTTACAGGGCTAGGATATATTACGTTTGTATCCGATGAGAAGCCTAAGCAGGGTGGCACAGCGAATCCGTTTCGTCCCGGTGGATGAAATGGTTTTTTTATTGCACTGCGGGCTTGAATCAGGGTGGCACCGCGAAAAAATTTTCGCCCCGACGGAAGGAAAAACTTTCGTCGGGGCGTTTTCATTTGCGGGAAAGGAAAGACAGTATGAAAGTCAAGATTTGCGGTCTTCGGACGTTAGAGGCGGCACAGACGGCGGAACGCGCCGGCGCGGATTTTCTCGGATTCATCATGTGGCCGGAAAGTCGTCGATGCGTGCAGGCACATCAGGCGTCGGACATTGTGCGGGCGGTCAAAGACGGACCGATGACCGTCGGCGTCGTGGTTGACCAGCCGATGGATGAAGTCGTGGCGCTTGCGCGACGATGCCGGTTCGACGCGATCCAGCTTCACGGGCACGAGCCGCCGGAATATGCGGAGGCTCTACGCGCGGCGGCGGATGTGCGGATCATCAAGGCGTTCCGATGGCGCGATGATTTTTCCGTTGCGGTTGCGAACGATTATCCCGCCGATTACGTCCTGCTCGACACATTCAAAAAGGGCATGGCAGGCGGCACGGGCGAGACGTTCCGATGGCGCGAGGCGGCGGAGGACATACGAAGACTGAAAAAGCCGCTGCTGTTGGCGGGCGGAATTTCGGCGGAAAACGCCGGAGAAGCGGCGCGGACGCTTTCACCTTTCGCGCTGGACGTATCGGGGAGCCTGGAGGAAAACGGCGAGAAGTCGCCGGAGAAAATCAAGGCGTTCATGCGGACGATAGAAGATATAAGAAATGAGGCAGTACAATGAAAAATATACTTGCGGAAATCGTCGAAAAGAAAAAGGATATCGTGGCGGCGGCGAAAAAAAACTTGCCCTTTGACGAAGTAAAACGGGCGGCGCGTCCCGGCAGATTCGGTCTCTCGCATCGCGTTCGCGGCGAGGAATGGAGCCTGATCGCCGAATGCAAGCTCCAATCTCCGGCGAAGGGGCGGCTGTGCCGCACATATTCGGTGACGGAATTGGCGAAGATTTACGAGGAGAACGGCGCCAGCGCCCTTTCGGTACATACCGATCCGCATTTCCTCGGTTCCAACGAGGATTTTGCCGAAGTGCGAAAGATGACGGGCCTGCCAATGCTCCGAAAGGATTTCATCATCGACGAGTACCAAATCTACGAGGCGCGGATGCTCGGTGCGGACGCGGTGCTTCTGATCGCTCGGATTCTTTCGCCGAGGCAGCTGATGGAATTCCTCTATCTGACGTGGGGGCTCGGCATGGACGCGCTGGTCGAGGTTCACGACGAGGCCGATTTGAAAATGGCGCTGGATACGCCGGCGGAGTTCATCGGCGTCAACAACCGCAACCTGACGACGTTCACGACCTCGATTGAGAATACGATGGCGTTGCTGCCGAAGATCGGCGAGGGCCGAACGATCATCAGCGAGAGCGGCGTGCAAAGCGCGGAAGACGCGGAGCGTCTGCGCGAGGCGGGTTGCGACGGAATCCTCGTCGGAGAGGGGCTTGTGACCGCGCCGAGCGTGGCGCAGATGACGCAGCGGCTCTCCTTTATTGCTACGGCAACTACAAAAAGCGCGTGAAAAAATATATATACAAAACGGGAGGTTTTCATCATGACAACAGGGCGATTCGGGAAATATGGCGGGCAGTTCGTGCCGGAGATCGTGATGCCGGTGCTGACGGAGCTGCAGGCGGCCTATGAGAAGTACAAGGACGACGAAGATTTCAAGGCGGAGGTACGCGGCTATCTGGAACGGTACGCGGGCCGTCCGACGATGCT
>JAGAZS010000368.1 GCA_017939945.1 Schwartzia sp. (in: firmicutes) | reverse complement strand
CCGTCAATCTCCTGACAATCGCTGCGGCGTCCTCCGGCGGCGATTCGGTTGACTCCTTTCGGCTTTCCTCCGCACCGCTAACGACAATGACGAATTCGCCCCGCAGCTGGTTTTCTTCGCACCACGCCAAAAGCTCCGACAAACTGCCACGACGGAACTCCTCGAATTTTTTCGTCAGCTCGCGGGCAATCGCCGCCGGACGGTCTCCCAAAGCGCCGAGAATCGCTTTCATCGTCTCGCCAAGACGATGCGGCGCTTCATAAAAAATCAGCGTGTCGGTACGGTCGGCAATTTCAGCAAGACTTGCGCACCGCTTATCCTTCGTTCGCGGCAAAAAGCCGACGAAGGAGAACCGCGTCGTATCAAGCCCGGATGCAATCAATGCCGAAAGCGCGGCGTTCGCGCCGGGAATCGGCACGACGCGAATCCCTTCCGCGACAGCGTCGGCTGCAAGTTTCGATCCGGGGTCGGCGACGCCCGGGAGCCCCGCGTCGCTGACACAAACCAGATCGTTTCCCGAAAGCAGCCACTCGATCAGACGCGGACCTTTTTCGTCCTTGTTGTGCTCGTGATAGCTGACGAGCCGCGTCGAAAGACCGAAATGCGTCAAAAGCTGCCGCGTCCGCCGCGTGTCCTCAGCGGCAATCAGAGGCGCCTCTCCCAAAATACGCACCGCGCGATACGTCATATCCTCAAGATTGCCGATCGGCGTAGCGCAGAGAAAAAGCGTGCCGGGCTTTTTTTCTTCCCTGGCACGCTCCATATCGTCCGCCATAAAATCACTCCGCATTTTTTCAGTGTTTCCCGTAGATGTCCAAAAGCTCCGGCGTATATGCACCGTCTTCGTCGTAAACCCGAAGCGTCGGCAACGCCGCAAGCCCGCCCGGCGCGCCGCCCTGCACCGCCTCAATCAGGACGAGGTTCGAGGATTTTCCCGCCCGCGGCTCCACGAGGCGCATCCGTTTCGGCGCGAGCTGGTTTGCCGTCATCGCCGCGAAAATTTCCGCCAGCCGCGCAGGACGATGAATCATGGCGAATTTCCCGCCGTAGCGGAGCGCGTACCGCGCCGCCCGCACCACGTCCGAAAGCGTCGCCGTCACTTCCTGCCGCGCCCCCGCCTGTTTCCCTTTCGCCGCCGGACCGTCCGAAACGACACCATAAGGCGGGTTCGCCAACACCACGTCAAAGCTTTCGGGCTTCACGAGCTTTCGGATTTCCCGATAATCGCCGCAGCGCACGCGGATTTTTTTCTCCAGCCCGTTCAGGAGAACACTGCGCGCCGCCATGCCCGCCATCGAACTGTCGATTTCCAGCGCCTCGACGTAAGCGGCGTTTTCCGCCATCAAAAGCGGAATCGCGCCAGTCCCCGTACCGAGGTCGAGCACACGGCAGTTCTTCCCGTATTTCGGAAAATGGGCGAGCAACACCGCGTCCATCGAAAAACGGAAACCGTCCTTACGCTGGATAATCCGCCGTCCCAAATGGTCCAGCGAATCGACGCGCTCATTCCTCGCGAGGCGGACGCCCTTCATGATCCCCGTCCCGCGTTTCCGCGTAATTTTTGCGCGAACGTCCGCGGCCTTCCTCGCGGCGCGGCGGACGGTCATGGGACGCGTGCTTGTTTCCGCCCCTGCTTTCCCGTTCCTTGCGCGGTTTCCCGTTTCTGTCGCCCTTGTCGAAGCGTTCGCCGCGACGCTTCGGAGAATTTTCGCCCTCTCTCCGAGATCCTTTTTTCCGGCCTTCGCCTTCGCCGCGCGGCTGACGTTCCTTCCGCTCCTCGCGTCCGCGTCCACCGCGTTTGCGCGGACGTTGTTCCTCTCCGTTTTCTTCACTCTGGAGCATCGCGATAGCCGCCAAGGCCGCGACGTCCGACAAATCCTCTTCCTGCTCGACAATATCCTCCCACGACGCCACGATTGTCCGGCTGTCATCCAGAAGGATTGTCGCCGAACGCCGCTGGGCGTTGATCGAAATGACCTTGCCATCGCCCTCCATCGTCGCCACGCGTCCGCCGGGATGCGGCGCCTGCGACTTCCTGATCGCCGACTGCTCGCGGCGCCGCTCGCAATATACGTCGTTCTCATATTTCAGACAGCACATCAGCCGCCCGCAAATGCCGGAAATCTTCGTCGGGTTCAGCGAAAGATTCTGCTCCTTCGCCATGCGGATCGACACCGGCACAAACTCGCCGAGGAACGTAGCACAGCAAAGCGGACGCCCGCAGCACCCGATGCCGCCGAGCATCTTCGCCTCGTCGCGCACCCCGATCTGCCTGAGCTCGATCCGCGTGCGGAAAACCGCAGCCAAATCCTTGACCAGCTCACGGAAGTCGATGCGCCCGTCCGCCGTGAAATAAAAAATGATCTTGCTGACGTCGAATGTGTATTCAACGCTGACCAGCTTCATGTCCAGCTCCCGCGCCGCGATTTTTTCCTCGCAGATGCGGAACGCCTCTTTTTCCCTCGCGCGGTTTTCCGCGACCTGGGCGCGGTCCTCGTCCGTCGCCACACGCTCCACCGCCTTCAGCGGCAGCGTGACCTCCGCGTCCTCCACCTCGCGCGGTCCGAGAGCCACATGGCCGAACTCCATCCCCCGCGACGTCTCCACGATGACGTCGTCGCCCTGCGCGATCTCCATCGACCCGACGCCGAAATAATAAATCTTGCCCGCCTGCTTGAAACGGACGCCGATTACCGTCTGCATCCTGTCCTCCATACTCCACTCTTTATTTTCCCGCTCGCAAAAGGAAACCTTCAACCACAAGGCGCAGCGACGCATTCGATGTTGCAAGCCTCCTCGCCGCCTCCGCCGCTTCCCGTTCCGTCGCGAACGCCCGATCCGCCGTAAGCGTCCCGGCAAACGCGAACAGTCTCTCACTGAAATCCCCGTTCATCAACGCCGCGGAACCTTCCATAATCGCGAGGACGTCCCGCAGCAGCATCCGCAGATACCGGAACCATTCCAAAAGGCGCTCCCGTTCCAACGCGCCCAGCCGAGCGCCGACGGAAAAAATCGTTTCCGGCGTCATCTGCGGCAGTTTCTCCAACGTCGCCATCGCATCCTCCCGGAGCGAAAGCGCGTCCTCGGCGAAAAGCCGGAGCGCGCGCCCCGCGCTGCCGTCCGAAAGCGCGATCAGCGATCTGCGCAAATCCTCCGGCACATCATGCGCCGCCAGCACCCGCGCCATCGCGGCGTCGTCCAGCGGCGCGAACGGGATTATCGTACAGCGTGAAACAATCGTCGGCAAGAGCGCCTGCCGCGCGCCGGTCACCAACAGGAACAACGTATCCCCCGGCGGCTCCTCCAAGGTTTTCAGCAGCGCGTTGGCCGCCGCGTCGTTCATCGTCTCCGCGTCGTTCAACAGGACCGCGCGGCGCGTCGAGAATTTCGGCGCCCGTGCCACCGCGCCGCGCATCTCGCGAATCTGCTCAATCTTGACGCTGCGAGCCGTTTTTCCCGAAGTCTCCGGCAGAACCGCGAAAAAATCGGGATGCGTCCCCGCCGCCAGCGCCCTGCAGCTATCGCAGACGCCGCAGGCGAGCCCTTCCTTCGGGTCGAGACAAAGGAACGCCGCCGCGACAGCCAGCGCCACCTGTTTTTTTCCGACGCCCTGCGGCCCCGAAAAAAGAAGCGCGTGCGGCACGCGCTTTTCCGAAAGCAGACGCGAAAGACGCGCCCGCGTTTTCTCATGCCCTTCAACTGCCGCCCACGCGCCCGGCTGCACGCGCAAAACGACTGCTTCCTTTTCTTCCGCCATCAGCTGTAAAGATCCACGAGCATGCCGCGGATCGCGTCCTGACTCGCCACGATGTCGAGCTGGTCCGACTGGCCCAGGCGGATATGCTCGGCCATTTTCTCCAGCTCCTCGTCGATGCTCCGCACCGTCGTATAGACCTTCTGCCGCCCCATGCGATCCCAGCCCGCCGAAGTGTGCAGCTCATACATATTCGCCACGGCCTCGTTGACAAACTCCTGCACAAGGCTCCGATACGCGCGCAGCTCGTCATAGGTCGGCGTCTTCGTCAGCTTCGCGCCCTGCTCGTCAATCTTCTTGAGCAGAGCCTCCAGCTCCTCGCGCGTCATATTGCCCCGCTGATCGGTCAGCTCCGCCGAGAACGAAGTATCCGCCTCTTCCACATGACGCATACCGCTGTGAACGGAAGACGGCATCGACTGCTGCCGCTGCGACGAAATTTTTCCTATCTCCATACTGTCCCCTCGCTTCCGAAGGCTAACGCATACATTTCTTGGAAAACATTATACCGATTTTGCAGATAAATGGCAACTTTCATCGTTTGGAAAATCACATCAAATCCGTTCCAGCCGATCCGCCTGCTGTCTCCGTGACAGGAACAACGGCACATATTCGACGATTACGTTGGATGTTTCCAGTCCAAACCACTGGAGCGGATTCCCTGCGATGCGGCGGATAAAGTACTTCGCATGGATCAGCAGATTATCCCAGAAATCTATATCGCCTTCCTGCGGCATCATTTTCCGGATCATGCAGAATTTGAAAGAACCTACATGGTCGGGCGGATAGATTGAATGCCGCCGGATCTGTTTCGGCAATTCTCCCGTCTCCAGCAAATCGTGCACAATCTGCCGGAGATAAATATTGACGCTCGGCTTAACCTTGAAACCGAGGTATAGGTTCACGCGGAAGATATAATCCGTGCCGAAGGATTCCACCTTATAATGCTTCTGGTTCGGATCGTTGGTCGTATTGACGCTGATAAACCAATAGGCGTCCGCCCGTTTCGGCTCCTTGTCCAGAATCGAATACAGGATATCCCGGTCGATTTCTTCCGTCTCGTCTCCCTTGACCAGATAGACCATATTGTTGCTGCACAACGGAATGGACTCGTCGTTTTTCAGATTTTTAACGGCGTCCAGATGCTTCCTCATCTTCAGGAAGGTATTCTGCGCCTGCTCGATCTGCGTTCCGCGATACCAGCTGATCATGATGAAGAGAATCGCCACGGAAATAATGATCGCGACATAGCCGCCGTGCACAAATTTCCCGAGGCTCGACACGAAGAACACGCCCTCGAGCGCGAAGAAAGTCACGACGAACAGGAACGCAGCAATCCGTTGTTTGTACAGCACGCCGATATAAATACCGAACAGGATCGTCATCATCAGCATGCTGATCGTTATGGCCAGACCGTATGCGTTTTCCATCCGGGAACCGCTTTGGAAGTAAAGGATTACCACCGTGCAGAAGAACCACAGGATATTGTTCACGGAAGGGATATAAATCTGGCCTTTCGTGTCCGACGGATAGCGCACGTTCAAATGAGGCATAAGATCGAGGCTTGCCGCCTCATGCACCAGGGTATAGCTTCCGCTGATCAGAGCCTGGCTGGCAATAATCGCCGCCATCGCGCTCAGCAGGATCGCCGCCGGACGCAGCGACTCCGGAAGCATCATGTAAAACGGATTGATGCTCGGAATAGCCTGTATGACAGGATTGCCCTGATTCCGGATAATCCAGACGCACTGCCCCATGTAGTTCAAGATCAGGCAGATTTTAACGAACGGCCAGCTGACGTAGATGTTGGTTCGGCCGACATGGCCCATATCCGTATACAGAGCTTCCGCACCGGTCGTACACAAGAATACGCTTCCGAGAATCATCAATCCTTCCTTGTTGTCGGGACTGAACAAGATGCGTATGGCATAAACCGGATTCAACGACCGCAGAATCGAAAGATCGCCAAGCGTGAACCAAAGCCCGGTGACGCCCAGAAACAAAAACCACACCACCATGACCGGGCCGAACATCTTGCCAATGGAGCTGGTCCCGCTCTTCTGGATCATAAACAGCGTGCTGATAATCGCCAACGTTATCAACACGACAACGAGCTGCCCACTGCCGAGCAAATCGTCCACCGCCTCGATGCTGCGCAAGCCTTCCACGGCTGTCGTAACAGTCACGGCGGGAGTCAGGACGCCGTCGGCCAGCATGGTGCAGCCGCCGATCATCGTGGGGATAATCAGCCATTTCCCGCAATGGCGGACCAGACTGTAGAGCGCGAAGATTCCGCCTTCTCCATGATTATCCGCTCTCAATGCGAACAACACATGGTTTATCGTTGTCAGCAGCGTTATCGTCAAAAGGACCAGCGACAGCGAACCGACGATAAACTCCTGATCCACACAGGCAATCCCGCCGTTCCCTTCGATAATGGATTTCATCACATACATCGGGGACGTGCCGATATCGCCGTATACAATACCGAGTGCGACAAGGAACATTCCCATGCTGAATTTCTGTTTGTTATCGGTCGGGTCCGTCTGCATATTTCCACCGCCAGTCAAAACACATTTATCTTATATATTTTATAGCACAACATAAACCAAATTGCACGCCGCTTTTTCTGTCCATCCCGTTTACCAGCCTTTGCGCTCCTGCCAGAAATCCGCGCGAAGCATTGCGAGAATCGTAAAAAATTCCAGCCGCCCCAAAAGCGTTACGAAGCACAGCACCATTTTCACGAATGAAGACAGCTGCGCGTAAGTCTCTGTCGGTCCGACGACGCCGAAGGCCGGGCCAACCGTGGAGACGGCGGAAACGCTCATGCCCAGCGCATCAAACATCGGCACGCCGTCGAACATAATCAGCGCCGAAGCGGACACGATAAAGAATAAATAAACAAAGAAGAACAGCCCCACGCGGAGCAGCACCCCCGGCGGCACGATGTCGCCGTTCATGCGGACGCTGACGACCATGTGCGGGTGAAGGCGCTGCCGAATATGCGCCGCCGCCATCCGGAGAAGCAGCACTGCCCGCGTGACCTTGAGCCCTGCCGCCGTCGAGCCGGCACAGCCGCCCACCATCATCAAAAAGAGCAACAGGCATTTCGAGAAGGTCGGCCAACGATCAAAGTCAGCCGATGCGAAGCCCGTCGTCGAAATCGCCGCGGTCTGGAAAGCCGCATAACGCAGGGATTCCCAAAGTCCGTAAATGCCGTCCCACCAAAGGTTCAACCAAAGCATCGCGGTCCCCGCCAAAAAAATCACGATATACGCCTTGAATTCCGTATTCTCCGTCAGCGCCCTCCAACCACGCACATAAACACGGTAATAAAGCGCAAAGCTGACGCCCGCCACCAAAATGCAGAACGTCACCGCCATCTCGATTGCCACACTGTCAAAATACGCGATACTCTCGCTATGCGTCGAGAATCCGCCGGTGCCGATTGTCGTCAACGCGTGATTGACAGCATCGAAAGCGTGCATGCCGCAAACCGAGAAAAGCGCCGCCGCCATCGCCGTCAACGCGATGTAAATTACGACCAGCGCCACCGTCATTTCCTTGAGCCTCGGAAGCATCCGATCCTCCGTCGGTCCGACGGACTCCGCTTCGTACATATGGACAACATTCTGCCCCGCCTTCGGCAGCAGCGTGATGAAGAAAACGACGATGCCGAGACCGCCCAGCCATTGAGTCAGGCTCCGCCAAAGCAGGACGCTCTCCGGCAAGAGCTCCGGCGCAGCAACTACCGATGCGCCAAAACCCGTGAACCCGGAAATGCTCTCAAACAATCCGTCGACAAACGAAAGATGCTCGCCAAAGATATACGGCAGCATCCCGAAAAACGCGGTCATGATCCATGCCAGCCCCGTAATCGCAATGCCTTCCCGGACGGTCATGAGCCCTTCCTCCATATACCCGACCTTCCAGCCGGCACCGCCGATCAGTATGCAGCAGAAAATGGACAAGCCGAAGGAAAACGTCGCCTCATCATTGTAGGCCGCCGACGTAAAAAACGGGATGAGCAAAGCAATGCCGCAAACCCAAGCGATTCGCCCAAGATAGTAAAAGACCACGCGCCACGCCAAGCCCATACCCCCTTTCGATTCTTTCTAATCCCAGCCCCGCTCTTTTCTCCAGAATCCGGGGCGGAACAGCGCAAGCATCGGGAAAATCTCGAGTCTCCCGATCAGCATCGAAGCAGCGACCGTAAGCTTTGACAGCGTCGGCAGCGCGGCGTAATTGCACGTAGCTCCCCATGCGCCGAATCCGGGCCCCACATTCCCCATCGTAGTCACGGCAAGAGCGACGGAATCGAAAGCCGACGAGCCGTCCCATGTAAAAATCAGCGTCCATAGCCCCACAATCGCGCAATAAGTGAACAGGAAATAGCCCGCGCCAAAAAGCACCTCCCGGCTGACCGTCCGTCCGCCGAGCTGTACTTCTTCCCGCGCAAGAGGAGACAGGGCGCGCCGCCCTCCAAGCCCTATCAGTTTCGCCACAAGCAAAATCCGGATTACCTTGATGCCGCCTGCCGTGGAACCGGAGCAACCGCCCACCGCCATCATGAAAAGCAGACACATCTTGGAAAGGGACGGCCATTGATCAAAGTCCGCCGACACAAAACCTGTCGTCGAGGCCACTGTCGCCGACTGGAAGATTGCCGTACGCACGGCCTCCCCGACATTCATGCCCGACGCAAAAAGCTCCGCCGCCAAAACAAACGACGAGATTGCCACCATGACGACAAAAAAACGCATCTCCACGTTTTTCAGCGCCGCCTTCACTCCGTCCCGCAATATCCCGATATACATCCCGAAATCCAAGCCGCAGAGCAGCATGAAAAGAATCATGCACCACTCTATGGCAGGACTGTGGAAATAAGCCGCGCTTTCGTCGTGCGTGGAAAATCCTCCGGTGGCAATCGTGGACATGGAATGATTCACCGCGTCGAAAAGCGTCATCCCGGCAGCCCAGTAAGCGGCAATAGCCGCGAGCGTCAACACCAAGTAAATGGCAAAGAGCAACTGCGCCGTCGTCTTCATGCGCGGGCGCGCCCGAGCCGGCACGGGAGTCCCGCTCTCCGTTTCAAAGATGCGCGCCGCGCCCTCGCCGAACTGCGGCAAAAGCGCAATGAAAAAGACGACGATGCCCAGCCCGCCGATCCAGTGCGTCATGGAACGCCACAAAAGAATGCTGTTCGGTATTTTGGAAAGCGCGGTTATGACCGTCGCCCCCGCTCCGGTGAATCCGGAAACGGATTCCAGCACGCCGTCGACAACTCCGAGATGCCCGCCCGCGATATACGGGACGGAGCCGATTCCCGAACAAAAAAGCCAACCAATGCTCGTAATCGCGATTCCTTCCCGCAGGGAAAGACCGTCCGCCGTCTTTGCTCCCAAACGGCGCAGGCCAAAGGAAAGCCCCGCGGAAACCGCGAGCATAAAGAAGAACGGCGCCACCGCCTCCCCTGCCGCCAGCGCATAAAGAAGCGGGAACAGGGACATCAGCGAAAGCCCCGACAAAAGGCGGCTAAAGAAAAACGCCATCCGGTTCCAGCTCACGCTACCACCGCCCTTCCCAGCGGCTTGCCAATGTCTGGATCACGAACAGGAACGAGAACACCTCCAGGCGCCCAAGAAGCATCAGTGCGCAGCAAAAGAGACGCCACCCCTCGCCCATTGTCACATAGACGCTCACATCCCCCGCAAGGAGCGCCGCCGGTCCCGCGCTGGTCAGGCACGCCGCGGAAAGCCCCAGCGCCGAAAGCGGCGCGATGCCGCCCAGTGAAAGCACCATCGCCCCGCCGAAAAACACCGCCGTATACAATGCAAAAAAACTCAAAAGCTGCCCGACCATGGAAAGCGGCACAACCCGCCCCAAAGCCGAAACGCGAAGCACCATGCGCGAATGCAGCGTCCGCCGCAATTCCTCGATAGACGCGTTGACCAGCACCGAGAGACGAAGGATCTTCAGCCCACCCGCCGAAGACGCAATACATCCGCCGATAAAAATCAAAAGAATCAGCACGAAACGGTCGAAATCCGGCCAGCCGACAAGCTGCACGGGATCCATTCCCGTAGTGCTCAAAAAAGCCGCCGCCGCGAAAAAGCCTTTCTGCAGGCTCTCGGAAACGCCGTAAGTTCCGCTGATCCAAAGATGCAGGGAGACAAGAATTCCCGCTGCCGCCGCCAGCCGCAGCATCGCCCGCATCTCTCCCGCGCCGGGGTCTTCGGCTTCCAGCCCTCGGCGCGTCACTTCCGCGTAAAAAAAGAAATTGCCGGCGGAAAAAAGCATCACCGCCATCATCGCAATCGTGAAAAGCGGGTTTCCCGTGCCCTTCCCCGGCACATAGCAGCCTCCCGTTGCCAACGTCACCAGAGAAAGATTCAGCGCGTCAAAAACCGAAAGCCCCAGCGCCGCGAAAACTATCATCGCCGCCGCCGTCGCCCCCGCGTATACGCCCATCACGCGTCGGGACGTCCGCCGCATCGACGACAGCAGCTGGCTCACCCGCTGCCCTCGCGGCATCACCAGCGACATACCGAACCATTCCGACACCTGCGGCACTACTGTCAAAAGCAATAGGATAATGCAGGCGCCGCCGAGCCACTGCGTCAGACTGCGCCAAAAAACGATCGATCGCGGCGCGTCTGCCGGAAGCAGCGTCAGCCCCGTCGTCGTGACGCCGGACACGCCTTCCGCCCATGCGTCCGCAAAAGAAAGCGTTCCCGTAAGGAAATAAGGCAACATGGCCGTCATCGTCAGAAGGATCCACGTCCCCACGAGAAAGCAGGCGCCCTCCCGCACCACAAGGCGTTCCGGATGCTCGCGCCCCGCCCGTACCGCGCAGACGCCCAGTGAAAGCAGCACCGCTCCGAAAAGGACGAACGCCCAGGATAGCCCATCGCCGTCCGAGACGGAAACCGGAACGGGCAAAAAAAGCGAAGCCCCGGCTGCCATCGCAGTCCAGCCCAAAAGATATAAAAGAAGCCGCGTTCTCAAAAAACCGCTCTCCCTTCACACTCCACTCTTTTTTCAGTCGTTCCCCTTAAAGAACGGCATCACATTCTTCGCATGCTGTGTCCGGATAAACAGGATTGCCCGGTCCCCTGCCTCCAGCACGGAATCGCCGTTTGGAATATACGCCTCGTTTCCGCGCACAAAAGCGCAAATCAGGCATTCCTTCGGAAGGCTTATCTCCTTCAGCGGACGACCGACCACCGTCGCGCCGTTTCCCACAATAAATTCCACCGCCTCGGCCTTCGCGCCTTCGAGCAGCGACACCGCCACCACGCCGCCGCGCCGCACAAAGGCCAATACCTCGCTGGCGGAGAGCAGCCGCTCCGAAAGCGCTACGTCCACGCCGACCTTCTCCATCAAATCGACGTACTCGCTGCGTGCCACGCGCACCACGGTTTCCCGTGCGCCGAGATGCTTCGCGAGCAATGCCAGCATCAGGTTCAGCTTGTCGTCCTCGGTCAGGCAGATCACCGCGTCCGCCTCGCCGACGCCCTCCTCCGTCAAAAGGTCGATGTCGGTGCCGTCACCGTAAAGCACCATCACGCCCGCGAGACGCTCCGACGCCGTGCGGCAGCGTTCCCGATCCTTCTCGATCAGTTTCACGCGCACGCCGTTCTCCGCCAGTCGCGCCGCAAGCACGCGCCCCGTGCGCCCCGCGCCGATAATCACCGCCCGGGAAAGCTGGCGCGCGTCGCGTTTTGTCAAGTCCTCGCTGAATTTCTCGATATTTTCCGTCTTGCCGATAAAGAAAACGTTATCCATCGGCAGCAGCTTATCGTTGCCGTGAGGAATAATCATCTGATGGTTGCGGAAAATCATGCCAGCCAGCACGGACGGCGGAAGCGTAATATCTTTCAGCGCAATATCCGCGT
>JAGAZS010000046.1 GCA_017939945.1 Schwartzia sp. (in: firmicutes) | reverse complement strand
CGTACTGGTAGAAACCGCGAAGGTGCTCAGCGCCCATGTCCGGCTGGGAGACACCGTCGGCCGCTGGGGCGGCGAGGACTTTCTGATTATCCTGCTGGAAACGGACGAGAAAAAGGCCGTACAGATTGCCGAAAATATCCGTGAAGCCATCGCCGCCCTGCACGTTCTGCCCCGTGGCAAGGGCTTTACAGCGAGTTTCGGCGTGGCACGCCTCGCCCCCCGCGAAACCTTCGACACTTTCTATCAGCGCGTGGACGGCGCGCTCTACCGAGCAAAGCACAACGGTAAGAACTGCGTTTGCCTGGACGAATGATATGACTTCAGCCAATAAAATACGCCCGCGTTGTACCAAATCATGTACAATGCGGGCGTTTAGTTTTTTATTCCTTTTTTCGCGTAGCCGAGACCGGAAATCCACGGTGCAACGTCGCCGACGTCATTCGCCAGGATTCCGTCGCCAATGGTCGCTCCCGCCGCCGAAGCGCGTACGCTGTCAAGGCTGTCTGAAAGTGGGCTGCCGCCGCTGGTTGCGAAGGGGATCACCGTCTTGCCGGAAAAATCGTAGCTTTCCAGGAAGGAGAGCACGATCATCGGCGCGTCGTACCACCAGATCGGGTAGCCGACAAAAACCACGTCGTAATCCGCCATGTTCTCCACCCGCCCGTCGATGCCCGGGCGGGCGTTGTTGTTTTTCTCCGCCTTCGCCACGTCGAGACATTCGTCGTAGCCGGGATAGGGAGTTGCGGGCTTTATCTCGAAAAGGTCGCCGCCCGTCTGCGCGGCAATCTCTTTCGCCACGTTCGCCGTATGCCCCTGATAGGAAAAATACGCGACGAGGATTTTTCCGCTGGCCTCCGCCCGATGGGAACCCCCGAATCCGCAGAACGCCGCCGCGAATATCGCGGCACAGAATAAAAACATTGTCTTCATGATATAAGGCCTCCTTATCTTGTAAACATTATTTTGCCGTCTCGTCCGCGTAGACTTCCTTCGCCATGTTGAAAGCCGCCCACGCCTTCGGCCATCCCGCGTAGAAGCCGAGCTGGGTGATGATCTCGACCATCTCGTCCTTGGTGACGCCGTTCTTCTTTGCCGATTCGATATGGTATTTCAGCGAGCTGTCGATGACGCCCGACGCCACCAGCGCCGAGACCGTCACGATGCTGCGGTCGTGCAGGGAAAGCACGTCGTTCTTCGACCAGACCTCGCCGAAGAGGATATCGTCGTTGTACCGCGCGAAGTCCGGCGCGAAATCGCCGAGCCTGTCGCGCCCCGCCGTCTGCACTACCTTTACTGCTTCCCGCTGTTCCGCCATTTCCGCCACTCCCATCGTCATGAAATTCGTCGTGAAAAACATACCCGCCGCCAATACGGCCGCCGTCCATTTCTTACCGTTCATGCTGTTTCCTCCTAAACCTAACTCGCGTATGATATTCTTTCGTTATTTTTGCGCCGTTTCCGTTATGTCTTCCGTTATTTCCCGTCCGGCCTTCCGAAATTCCTTGAGGCTCTTTCCGAAAGCCGCCCCGATTTCCGGCAGCTTTCCCGGCCCGAAGGCCACCAGACCGATGACGAGGATCAAAACGAGCTCCGGCACGCCCAATCCAAACATATCCAGCCCCTCCTAATCTATCGTCACGATCTCATATCGCGGATTGCCCATGCCGAGCTTTCGCATCGCGGCAAGCTGGGCGAGGCCGTCGCGGCTCTCGATGCGTTCCACGAGATCGTGTTTTTCCTTTTCGGGGCGAGCGTAGACCATATCGCAGGACGCCTGGTCCACCGCGAGGATGTCCGTCGAGGCGAGGATGCCAAGGTCGGGAATCACCGGTTCGGCGGCTTTCACGCCTGCGCAGTCGCAGTCCACGCTCATGCGGCGCAGCACGTTGATGAAGACGATACGCTTTCCGAAGAAGTCGCAAGTCGCCTTGCCGCTGTCCGCCATGTTTTCCATGAAGAGCGCGCCGTTGGCCATGCTGCCCTCCCAGTCGTCCATGCCCGGCGCGTCGGATTTGTGGAAGCCGTGCACCATGCGCTTGCCGATCTGCCCGTCGGCGCAGCCGATGGCGATATTCTTCAGCGAGCCGCCGAAGCCGCCCCGGGCGTGGCCCTTGAAATGGGTCAAGACCACCATCGAATCGTAGTTCAGCAGATGGGAACCCATGGAAACTTCGGGCAAATGCAGATAATTCCGCACCGGGAGCATGACCGTCCCTTCCTCGTCCATGATGTCCACCGGGCAGAAGGTCCAGCCGTTGATCTCCAGCGTCTTGCGGTGCTTCTCGGTGGTGTCCCGGTCGCCGACGTACATGGTGTTCGTCTCGACGATGACGCTGTTCGGTATGGCCGCCTGAAACGCCTTCACCATATCACGGGGCAGGATGTTCGGCCCGTGGGCTTCGCCCGTGTGCAGCTTGATAGCGACCTTGCCGTAAATGTGCTCGTTGATGCGTCCGTACAGCTTCAAAAGATGCGGCGCGTCAATGTGCTTCGTGAAATACACCTTCGCCTTCGAGCCGACCGCGCCGCCCTTCGTCACATCCTCGCTGCCGACGACGGGCGCCTGCGCCAGCGCGCGACCCATGCCGGAAAGCGGCGACAGCATCGAGCCGATCGCCAGCATGCCGCCCAGCTTCATGAAATCGCGGCGTGAAATATCCTTCATCTTCTGTGCCTCCCTTATGTTATTTCTGCAAGCCTTTCGTACTCAAAACGATATGAGCCGGACGGTTCGTGATTTCCCGCGCCGCCGTGAACATCGACGAAAGCCCCCGCAGATATTCGCCGTAGGCTTCGGACTCCACATAGCTCCGGTAGGCCGCCTCGTCCCGATAAATCTCCATCGTGTGGATGATATTCGGCGCGTCGTGCTCCGCCGTCACAAACATGCCCATGACGCCCGCGTCGTCCCGCACGGCGCGGACCGCTTCCGCCGTCGCCAGCTTCTGGTATTCTGCGAGCCGCTCCGGGCGCACCTCATAGCGGTGCATCAGTACCACCGTGCCGACGCCCTCCGCTTTTTGCTCCAATGCGATGCCGTTGGCCTCAAGGATTCTCAGGCTCTTGAGGATGGGCAGGCGCTCGGCGCGATAGGCCTGGAATCCTTCGCTGGTGGCGTGGATGCGATACGCCACATAGCTCTCGTAAATCTCAATCAGCCGCAGCACGTCTGGATTCTCCGCGTCGATGCCACCGTACAGCGCATAGGTTCCGGCTTCGCCCGCCGCCTGCGGCCCGACGGTGCGCGCCGCGACTTCACCCATTTTCGCCATATCGCCGGGGGTGGACTCCACCACCGCCCAATGAACCATCGGCATATTCCCCTCCGGCGTGCGAATCGGATGGGCCGACACTGTCGCACCT
>JAGAZS010000367.1 GCA_017939945.1 Schwartzia sp. (in: firmicutes) | reverse complement strand
TTTTGTAAACAAAAAACGCCTCATCCCAAATGCGGGACGAGACGTCTGCTCGCGGTTCCACCCTGCTTGCCGTCCGAAACGACGGCCTACTTAATGCCGCCTAACGCGCGACCCACGTCCGATTCCTCATCGGCAGCTCCAAAGCGGTGGTGACGGTCTTTTTCCAAAACGCTTCCAGCCAAGGCGTTTCTCTCTGTTGGATGATTCCCCGCCATCGTGTCTCCTTCATCACTGTTTCCGCGGATATTATAACGCCTTATTCAAATTTTGTCTACTGACAAAATCACCTTAGCGGCGTTTCGACGAGGCGAATTTTTCGCCGAGTCATACCGCCTTATTCAATTTTTGTCTACAGACAAAATTACCTTAGCGATGTTTCGACGAGACGGTTTTCCGCCGAGTCATATGTGCGCCCTTCCATCCTGTCAAGATTATAGATCAAAATTCCACATGATCGCCGCATCCTCGCCATTGTCGAGATAATAGTGCGGACGATGACCGCAGTCCTTGAAGCCGAACTTTTCATAAAGCGCGATAGCCGCAGTATTGGACGGACGCACTTCCAACGTCATGCGCGTCGCGCCTCTTTTTTTTGCCTCTTTAATCAATTCCGTCATCAATCCGGCGCCGACTTTTTTCCCGCGATACTCCGGCGCCACAGCGACATTCGTAATCTGCGCCTCGTCGTCGAGAATCCATGTGCCCGCATAGCCGATCACCTTTTCATCGTCAAGCGCCAAAAGATAATAAGTGCGTTCATTCGCCGCTTCCTCCCAAAAGGATTTCCTCGACCACGGCATGGAAAACGACGCTTTTTCAATCTCTTCCACCGCCTCCGCGTCTTCCGGCCTCATCTCGCGAAAGGAAATCACTGTTGCTCCTCCTTGTGCCGCTTCTCCCAGAGCACCTCGGCCTCGGATCGTCGGACATAAATCGGCTCCAGTTCCATCGGACTTTTTCCTTCACCGTTTTCCAATCGAACAACGGCACGTGCAGCAACCAACGCGGCACGAGGCATGACATGCGTGATTGGCGCGATACTCGCGTTTTTCGGAAGCTCGATGCCCTTCGTTGCCAGCTTTCGTGCAAAATCCCCCGCAATCATCACCGGACTTTTTATCTCGGCAATTGTTACAGCTATTTCCTGCGGAGACGCAACGGCAACTTCTTTTTCGCAAACAAGTCCCTGCTCCGTAGAACGGTAAAGCGCAAAATAAGCGTTTCCCTTTTGCGCATCAATCAGCGGCGCAACCACAGCCCCCGGCGAAGGAAATGCCGCCGCCAAGACCTCCAATGTCGGAACCCCGACCAATGGAATCGACAGCGCATAGGAAATCGCTTTTGCCGTCGCCAACCCGATACGAAGTCCTGTGAACGATCCGGGGCCGAGGCTCACGGCGACGGCGGAAAGTTCCTCGCGCTTCACATCGGCAAGACGCATCACTTCCTCGATATTCACCACCAGCGTCTCCGAATGCGTGTATCTCGTCTCCGCCGTCAGCTCCGCCAGCACTCGTTCCTTTGTGGCAACTGCCACGCTGGACACCATTGTCGCCGTATCCATCGCAAGAATCGTCATTTTTTCGTCAATGCCCGCCATAGCGCGCTGTCCTCCTCCGTCGTAAAAAATGCGAGCCGCCGCTCGTTTTCCTTTTCTCCTCGCTCGATTTCCAGTCGTATATACGGCTCGGGCAGCGCGTCGAGAAACTTATCCGCCCACTCAATCAATACGACGCCCCGATCATCCTCGGCGTATTCATAAAACCCAATCTCATCAAGCTCTTCCTCCCGCTCCAAGCGATAAAGATCGAAATGTGTAACGGGTAGACGCCCGTTATATTGATTCATCAAAGCAAAAGTCGGACTCGTGACCTCTCCCGCCACTTCCAGCCCCCGCGCGAACCCTTGCGTAAAAAGCGTTTTCCCCGCGCCGAGGTCGCCGACAAGACAAAGCACCGTCCCAGCCTCGACCGCTGTGCCCAATCGCTCCGCCAAGGCCTTTGTCTCTTCCGGCGAATGCGTGACAACCGTAAACGACAAACTATCCATATATTCAATTCCTCTTTTCCAAAACTGTACATATATTATACTCAAACTGCCGCCATAAAAAAAGAACCCTTTCGGGCTCTTTAGTTTTCAGTCCGCATCACACCGTATCGTACATTGCTGTATTTCCCGCCTTCAAACTCTTTGAAACCGAGGCGCGCAAATTCTCCGCTCTTGCTCGACTCCTTCAGTACGACGCAATGTCGGGCTACGCGTCCCGCCTCTCGGATTGCCTCGCTCGAAACCGGGCGCGGATCGGCGAGAAACCGAAGCGGATGAATGCCAGCACTTTCGGTGAACGGATGACGGAACATCGGATCGAAATAGACAGCATCAAAAGAATTATCGGGCTGCTCTCGCAAATAATCCAGATAATCCGCGCAGACGACATGAATTCGCCGCATCGCCGCTACCGTCGTCGGATGCTCGCCCTCGGCAGTTTTCAGCCCGTGCCCAATCAACGCAGCAACAACGGGATTTTTTTCCAGCGCGATGACCTCGCCCGTCTCTCCCACGCCGAAACTTTCCACGATGACATCCGCCCCCATGCCGAGCGTGCAGTCGAGGATACGCATTCCTTCCTCTATTCCAAGAGCGTTCAGCAAATGATCGCTCTCGCCTCGCCGCAGATTTTTCAGCCGCAAATGCGCCATACCGGGATGAAAATAAAGCTCGCCGTCCGGCGTATCGACGACAAGCTTTTCTTTCGCGACCATCACGCAGGAAACGCCGTATCGTTCACGGAGCGCTTCCAGCGACGTATTGCCGCGCTCGGCGAAGGGCGCTTCGAGCTTTTCCGCCATTTCGCGCGCCAAAGCGAAATGCTCCGGCTTCGCCTTGTGCCCGACCGTCACGACGATTGCGTTCTTGTTTTCCATCGTCATGTCCTCTTGAACATTTTT
>JAGAZS010000366.1 GCA_017939945.1 Schwartzia sp. (in: firmicutes) | reverse complement strand
GTGTTCCTGAACAAGGTTGACCAGGTCGACGATCCTGAGCTCCTCGAGCTCGGTGAGATGGAAGTCCGCGACCTCCTCACCGAGTATGAGTTCCCCGGCGACGAGATTCCGGTGGTTGCCGGCTCCGCGCTGAAGGCTCTCGAGGGCGACAAGGAGCAGCAGGCGAACATCATGAAGCTGATGGACGAGGTTGACAAGTACATCCCGACTCCGCAGCGCGACACTGAGAAGCCGTTCCTGATGCCGGTCGAAGACGTTATGACGATCACGGGCCGCGGCACGGTCGCTACGGGCCGCGTCGAGCGCGGCGAGCTGAAGCTCGGCGAGGAAGTCCATATCGTTGGTATGCAGGATGAGCCGAAGAAGACGACGGTCACGGGCATCGAGATGTTCCGCAAGACGCTGGATTCCGCTGTCGCCGGCGACAACATCGGCGCTCTGCTCCGCGGCATCGACCGTACCGAGATCGAGCGCGGCCAGGTTCTCGCGAAGCCGGGTTCCATTCATCCGCACACGAAGTTCAAGGCGCAGGTTTACGTCCTGACGAAGGAAGAGGGCGGCCGCCATACGCCGTTCTTCTCCAACTATCGCCCGCAGTTCTATGTCCGCACGACGGACGTGACGGGCGTCATCAAGCTCCCCGAAGGCACTGAGATGGTTATGCCCGGCGACAACATCGAGATGGACGTCGAGCTGATCACCCCGATCGCGATCGAGAAGGGCCTCCGCTTCGCTATCCGCGAGGGCGGCCGCACGGTCGGCGCGGGCAGCGTCACGGAGATTGAGGCGTAATTTCAATCAAATAAAAGGCTTTTGTAAGGGCGGCGCCTGCGCCGCCCTTATATAAGGCTTTCGGCATACCACGCGATGATGCGGCAGATTGCCCGCTCTGGTGTGCTGACAGATGGGCGTTTCCAAAGAGAAAGCGCAAATCTGTCAGCACATTATCGGGGTAACTGGCGCAGAGAACTGTCCGGGTCTCGAATCCGGGCGATTAAGGAGGAAAAGGTTTTGTCCAAGCAACAGAAAATCAGGATTCGTTTGAAAGCTTACGACCACAAAGCATTGGATCAGAGCGCGGTCAAGATCGTCGAGACCGCGAAGCGGACCGGAGCCATGGTTTCCGGCCCAATCCCGCTTCCCACGGAGAGAAACATTTACACGATTCTTCGTTCTCCGCATGTCAACAAGGATTCCCGCGAGCAATTCGAGATGCGCACGCACAAGCGTCTCATCGACATTCTCGAGGCGTCCCCGAAAACCGTCGACGCATTGACGCACCTCGATCTGCCGGCCGGTGTTGACATCGAGATCAAGCTGTAAGAGGAGGTGGGATAATGTCTAAAGCGATTTTAGGTAGAAAACTCGGTATGACACAGATTTTCACCGAGGAAGGCCAGGTCGTTCCGGTGACGGTCATCGAAGCCGGAAATAACGTCGTGATCCAGAACAAGACGACCGAGAGCGACGGCTACAATGCGGTTCAGCTCGGCTTCGGTGAAATCAAGGAAAAACATCTTACGAAACCACTGAAGGGCCGTTTCGAGAAGGCCGGGGTTGAGCCGGTCAAATATATCCGCGAGATGCGCCTTACGGCTCCTTCTGAATATAAAGTCGGCGACAAGATCGGCGTCGATATCTTCGAGGCGGGTCAGCTCGTTGACGTCACGGGCATTTCCAAGGGCAAAGGCTTTGCCGGTACGGTCAAGCGTCACGGCTTTGCGCGCGGCCCGATGGGGCACGGTTCCAAATCCCATCGTGAGCCGGGTTCGACGGGTGCGATGATCAGCGGCCACGGCGGTCGCGTTCTCAAGGGAAAGAAGCTCCCGGGTCACATGGGCAACGAACGCGTCACTGTGCAGCGTCTTACGCTGGTCAAGGTTGACGCGGATCGCAATCTGCTTTTGATCAAAGGCGCGGTTCCCGGCCCGAAGAAAGGGCTTCTGATGATAAAAGAAACGGTTAAGCCGAACAAATAAGGATCGGAAGGAGGATATGCTCAGTTATGCCTAAGGTAGCAGTTTACAATATCGACCGCCAGCAGGTCGGCGATATTGAGTTGAATGATAATGTTTTCGGCGTGGAAGTCAACGGCGGGCTCCTTCATCAGGCCGTCGTCATGCAGCTCGCGTCCCAGCGGCTCGGCACGCACGCCACGAAAAACCGCGCGTTCGTCCGCGGCGGCGGGCGCAAGCCTTGGAAACAGAAAGGTACCGGACGCGCACGCAGCGGTTCGCGTCGCTCCCCGCTTTGGGTAGGCGGCGGCACGGTCTTCGGTCCGCATCCGCGTTCCTATGCTTTCAGCATGCCGCGCAAGCAGCGTCGCCTTGCCATCAAGTGCGCGCTTTCGGATAAAGTCCAGGAAGACAATCTTTTCGTTTTGGACGCTCTCGATTTCGAAGCGCCGAAGACGAAGCAGGTCGTGAAGCTTCTTCAGACCTTCGAGATTGACAACAAGGCACTGATTATCACGGCGGAAGAGGCCGAGAATGTGGAGCGCTCTTCCCGTAATATTCCGGGCGTCAAAGCCATCAACACGACGGGACTGAACGTCTATGATATCCTGAATCATGACAAGCTGTTCGTTACGAAGGACGCCATTGCCCGGATTGAGGAGGTGCTCGCATAATGGAAGCACGCGATATCCTGCTCCGTCCGCTCGTCACGGAGAGATCCACCGAGATGATGGAGGAAGGCAAGTATGTGTTTGCGGTTGACAAGAGAGCGAACAAGATACAGGTTGCCCAGGCGGTTGCCGAGATTTTCAACGTCAAGGTCGTTTCCGTCAACACGATGAACGTCACGGGCAAGAAGAAGCGCGTCGGCCGCAACGTCGGCCGTCGTCCGAGCTACAAGAAAGCAATCGTGAAGCTTGCGCCCGGTGAGACGATCCAGTTCTTTGAGGCGTAAATTTCGGCAAAGGAGGTAAAATCAGTGGCAATCAAGAGTTTCAAGCCTTATTCGGCAGGCAGAAGATTCATGACCGTGGCCTCGTTTGACGAGATCACGACAGATAAGCCGGAAAAGTCGCTGGTCACGCGCCTGAAAAAGCACGGCGGCCGCAACCAGCAGGGCAAGCTGACCGTCCGCCATCAGGGCGGCGGCCATAAGCGCCGGTATCGTATCATCGACTTCAAGCGTACGAAGGACGGGATTCCCGCCACCGTCGCGACCATCGAGTACGATCCGAACCGCAGCGCGCGCATCGCGCTCCTCAATTATGCGGACGGCGAGAAGCGCTACATCATCGCTCCAAACGGACTCAAGGTCGGCGACAAGGTCGTCTCCGGTCCGGACGCCGACATCAAGCCGGGCAATGCTCTTCCGCTGAAGAACATCCCGGTCGGTACCACAATCCATAACATTGAAATGAAAATCGGCAAGGGCGCACAGCTCGCGCGTTCCGCTGGAACCAGCGCGCAGCTCATGGCGAAGGAAGGGGATTATGCCCTTCTCCGCATGCCTTCCGGCGAGCTCCGCAAGGTGCATATCAATTGCCGCGCTACCATCGGTACAGTCGGTAATCTCGAGCATGAGAACATTACGATCGGCAAGGCGGGTCGCTCCCGTTGGCTCGGTATTCGCCCGTCCAACCGCGGCGTTGCTATGAACCCGAACGACCATCCGCACGGCGGCGGCGAGGGTCGCAGCCCGGTCGGCCGCAAGCATCCGGTCACGAAATGGGGCAAATGCGCGATGGGCGCCAAGACCCGCCGCAAGAAGCCTTCGGATAAATTTATCGTCAAGAGGCGCAAGTAATGCCGGGCCGAGCCAGTCGGGTTTCGGCTTGAAGGGAGGATATACACTTTGTCAAGATCGGTTAAGAAGGGGCCTTTTGTGGAAGAGCGCCTGTTCAAAAGAATTACGGCTCTGAACGAAGCGAACGAGAAGAAAGTTCTCAAGACTTGGTCGCGCAGCTCGACGATTCTTCCGGAATTCGTCAGCCATACGATCGCCGTTCATGACGGGCGCAAGCACGTTCCTGTCTACATCACGGAGGACATGGTCGGCCATAAGCTCGGCGAATTCGCGCCGACGCGTACTTATAAAGGCCATGCCGGTTCGGAGAGAAAGACAGATCTGAAATAATCCGGGAAAGGAGAAGCCTTCATGGAAGCTAAAGCAGTTGCAAAATACGTTCGCATTGCTCCGCGCAAGGTTCGCGTCGTGATGAACCTGATCCGCGGAAAGAATGTGGCTGACGCGTTCGCGATCCTGAAGTTCACGCCGAAGGCCGGCGCGGACGTCATAGAGAAAGTCCTGAAGTCGGCGGTCGCAAATGCGGAAAATAATTTCGATATGAATGTCGATAAGCTGTACGTCGCGTCGGCTTATGTAGACCAGGGGCCGACACTGAAACGCATTCATCCGCGTTCCCGCGGACAGGCGTTCAGCATTTTCAAACGGACGTCGCATGTTACAGTCGTCGTCGCAGAAAAGTAAGAAGGAGGGGAAACGTATTGGGTCAGAAGGTTAATCCGCATGGCATGCGCCTGGGCATCGTCAAGACCTGGGACGCCAAGTGGTTTGCTGGCAAGGATTACGCAGAGAATCTGCATGAAGATATTCGCATCCGCACGGAACTGATGAAGAGCCTGAAGGAAGCGGGCATTGCAAGGGTTGAGACGGAGCGTCTCAAGAATCGTCTCCGCCTTACGATCCACACGGCGAAGCCGGGCATGGTTATCGGCCGCGGCGGTTCCGGAATCGAGAAAATCAAGAACGATTTGAAGAAACTGACGAAGAAGCGCGTCGATATCGATATCGCGGAGATCAAGTCTCCGGATCTTTCCTCGAAGCTCGTTGCAGAGAACGTTGCGAGTCAGCTGGAGCGCCGTATCGCGTTCCGCCGCGCGATGAAGTCCTGCGTTGGCCGTACGATGCGCGCCGGCGCGAAGGGCGTCAAGATCATGGTAAGCGGCCGTCTCGGCGGCGCAGAAATCGCGCGCACCGAGTCCTATCGCGAAGGAAGCATTCCGCTTCATACGCTTCGCGCCGATATCGACTACGGGACGGCGGAGGCCGCCACGACTTATGGTCGCATCGGCATCAAGGTCTGGATTTTCAAGGGCGAAATCCTTCCAGAGAAGAGAGAGGCCGGCAAGGCCGCTCAGGCTGAAAGGAGCGAGGCTTAAAATGTTATTGCCGAAGAGAGTAAAATACCGCAAGCAGTTCCGCGGACGCATGAAAGGCAGCGCACATCGCGGCAACACGGTGGCTCACGGCCAGTTCGGCCTGATGGCGCTTGAGCCGGCGTGGATCACGAATCGCCAGATCGAGGCGGCTCGTATTGCGATGACGCGCTATATCAAGCGCGGAGGCAAGGTTTGGATTAAGATTTTCCCGGATAAGCCGGTCACGGCGAAGCCGGCTGAGACGCGCATGGGCAGCGGCAAAGGCTCGCCCGAGTACTGGGTAGCCGTCGTCAAGCCGGGGCGCATTATGTTCGAGATGGACGGCATCACCGAAGAGGTGGCGAAGGAAGCCATGCGCTTGGCCGGCCACAAGCTCCCCATCAAGACGAAGTTCGTAAAGCGCGGGGAAGAGGGCGGTGAAGTCAATGAAGGTTAAAGAGATTCGTGATATGAGCGTTGGCGAGCTTGACCAGAAAGTTGCTTCCCTGAAAGAGGAACTGTTCAATCTTCGTTTCCAGCATGCTACGGGTCAGTTGGAGAACCCGATGCGGATTCGTGAGGTCAAGAAATCGATTGCAAGGATCAAGACCATTCAGCGCGAGCAGGAGCTCAAGGCTTGATTCCGGCCTGAACAGTTGAGGAAGGAGGCTTCTTAATGAGCGAAGAGAGAAATACCCGCAAAACGCGTGTGGGCAAGGTCGTCAGCGACAAGATGGACAAGACGGTCGTCGTTGCCGTCGAGGACATCGAAAGCCACAAGCTTTATAAAAAGGCAGTCAAGAAAACGGCGCGGTTCAAAGCGCATGATGAGAACAACGACGCTCATATCGGCGACGTCGTCCAGATCATGGAGACGCGCCCGCTCTCCAAGGATAAGCATTGGAGAATCGTCAAGATCGTAGAGCGCGCGAAATGAGCCGTCGCTTTGCGGTATCCAAGAAGGAGGCAGGAACATGATTCAGCAGCAAACCATGCTGAATGTCGGAGATAACACCGGCGCAAAAGAGATTATGTGCATCCGGGTTATGGGCGGCTCGTATCGCAAGTATGCCAATATCGGCGACATTATCGTCGCTGCGGTCAAGTCGGCTGCACCCGGCGGTATGGTCAAGAAAGGCGACGTCGTCAAGGCTGTCGTCGTTCGCAGCGTCAAAGGGCTGCGCCGTCCGGATGGCTCTTACATCCGTTTTGATGAGAACGCGGCTGTCATCATTAAGGAAGACAACACGCCGCGCGGTACGCGTATTTTTGGTCCGGTGGCCCGTGAACTCCGCGAGAAGGATTTCATGAAGATCGTTTCGTTGGCGCCGGAAGTGCTTTAAGAGCGAGGAGGTGCTATTTTGTCGCTGAACAATCATTTGCATGTCAAGAAGGGCGACACGGTAGTCGTGTTGTCCGGCAAGGATAAGGGCCAGAAGGGGAAAATCATCGAGGCCCAGCCGAAAAAGGGCAAGGTCATCGTCGAGGGGATCAACAAGGTCAAACGCCACACGAAGCCGAGTCAGAAGGCTCCGCAGGGCGGCATCCTGACGAAGGAAGCCCCGCTCAACGCGTCGAAGGTCATGGTGGTCTGCCCGGCTTGCAAGAAGCCGACGCGCACGGGCAAGAAGCTCGTGAACGGCAAATATGTCCGTGCTTGCAAGAAGTGCGGCGAGCTGATCGACGAGTCGAAATAATCGAGGAAGGAGGAGAATAAGTGGATAGACTGAAAGAAAAGTATATCAAGGAAGTCGTGCCCGAGCTGACGAAAAAGTTCGGTTACAAGAACATCATGCAGCTTCCGAAGCTTGAAAAGGTCATCATCAACATGGGCGTAGGAGAGGCAGTCGGTAATCCGAAGGCGCTTGAGGCGGCCGTCAGCGATCTGACCATTATTTCCGGCCAGAAGCCGATCGTGACACGCGCGAAGAAGTCCATCGCCACATGGAAGATCCGTGAAGGCATGGCAATCGGCGCGAAGGTTACGCTTCGCGGTACGCGCATGTACCAGTTCCTGGACAAGTTCATGAACGTTGCGCTTCCCCGTGTCCGCGATTTCCACGGCGTCAGCCCGAAGGCTTTCGACGGACGCGGCAATTACTCGGTCGGCCTCAAGGAGCAGTTGATTTTCCCGGAAATCGACTATGACAAGATCGACAAGATTCGCGGAATGAACGTCGTCATCGTTACGACGGCAAAGACGGATGAAGAGGCCTGTGAACTGCTGAAGCTGATGGGAATGCCGTTCGGCGCGTAATTCGTTCATGGGAAAGTTGGCAAGGCGTTCCGAAGAGGGATGCTTGCAGAGCTGGTACGAAGGAGGTACGGATTGTGGCCAAGAAGGCTATGATTGAAAAGTGGAGCCGCGAGCCGAAATTCAAGGTTCGCAAGTACAACAGATGCAAGATTTGCGGTCGTCCGCACGGTTATATCCGGAAGTTCGAAATGTGCCGCATCTGCTTCAGGGAGCAGAGCTACGCCGGAGCGATTCCGGGCGTTACCAAGGCAAGCTGGTAACAATGAGCTTGAAAGAAAGGAGGATATCGATTTATGACAATGACTGATCCTATTGCAGATATGCTTACGCGTGTGCGCAATGCAAACTCGGTTTTACATGATAAAGTGGAAATTCCCGGTTCCAAGATCAAGAAGGCGATTGCTTCCGTTTTGAAAGAGGAAGGGTTCATCAAGGATTTCACCTTTACCGAAAACAACAAGCAGGGCGTTCTTACGCTGACGCTGAAGTACGGCCCCAAGCGCGAAAAGGTGATCTCCGGCATCAAGCGCATCTCGAAGCCCGGTCTCCGCATGTACGCAAAACACGCGGAGCTTCCGAAGGTGCTGGGGGGCCTTGGCATCGCCATTATCTCCACGTCGAAGGGCATCATGAGCGACAAGCAGGCGCGCAATGCCGGTCTCGGCGGCGAGGTCATCGCATACGTTTGGTAAATCAGAAAGGAACTGGGAGGTGTACAGATGTCTCGAATTGGTAGAGCACCGATTGTGATTCCGTCGACTGTCAAAGTGACGATCGGCGATGATAATACAGTTACGGTCAAAGGCCCGAAGGGCGAACTGAGCCGCACGCTCCACAAGGACATGAAGGTCACGATGGAAGACGGGCAGGTTAAAGTGGAACGCCCCTCGGAGGAAAAGAAGCATAAGTCGTTGCATGGTCTCACGCGTACGCTGATCAACAACATGGTGATCGGCGTCACGACAGGATTTACGAAAAACCTTGAGATCAACGGCGTTGGTTACAGGGCGGTAAAACAGGGCAATAATCTGAACCTGTCGCTCGGTTTCTCGCATCCGGTTATCGTCGAGCCGCCGAAAGGCATTACGCTGGACGCTCCTGCGGCAAACAAGATTGTCGTTACTGGCGCGAGCAAAGAAGAAGTCGGCGCGATGGCCGCGAAGATTCGCTCCCTGCGTGCTCCTGAGCCGTACAAAGGCAAGGGCATCAAGTATGAAGGCGAGCATATTCGCCGCAAGGTCGGCAAGGCCGGTGCGAAAGGCAAGAAGTAATCACGACATGATAGAAAGGAGTATTTCGTATGCTGCATAAGGCAGATAAGAATAAACTTCGCAAGAAGCGCCATCTCCGCGTGCGCAATCGGATTTCGGGAACGCCGGAATGCCCGCGCTTGAACGTGTTCCGCAGCTTGAGCAACATCTACGCTCAGGTCATCGATGATGTGCATGGCGTTACCTTGGTGGCTGCAAGCTCCAAGGACAAGGATTTTAGCGGTTACGGCGGAAACGTCGAAGCGGCGAAAGCGGTGGGAGCGTCCATTGCGAAAAAAGCGTTGGGCAAGGGCATCGAAAACGTCGTGTTCGACCGCGGCGGCTATATTTACCACGGTCGTGTTGCCGCCCTCGCTGAGGCCGCTCGTGAAGCGGGCCTGAAATTCTGATCTTGCAAAGGAGGTAAATGAATGGCTAGGATGGACAACGAAACTCCGGAATTCCAGGAGAAAGTTGTATATATAAATCGTGTGGCGAAGGTCGTCAAAGGCGGCCGCCGGTTCTCGTTCAGCGCGCTGGTCGTTGTCGGCAATGAGAAAGGCAAAGTCGGCGTCGGGCTTGGCAAGGCGGGCGAGGTCCCCGAGGCGATCCGCAAGGGCGTAGAGGACGCGAAGAAGCATTTGATTGATGTCGCGCTTCGTGAGCACACGATTCCCCATGAGGTTATCGGTATTTTCGGTGCAGGCCGCGTCCTGCTGAAGCCGGCTGCCAAAGGTACCGGCGTTATTGCCGGCGGTCCCGCGCGTGCGGTGCTGGAGCTTGCCGGTATCCGCGATATTTTGACGAAATCGCTTGGATCATCCAATCCGAACAATATGGTCCGGGCTACGCTGACAGGACTCAGCCAGCTCAAGCGGGCCGAAGAGGTCGCCGAGCTTCGCGGCAAGTCCGTCAAGGAACTTTTGGGTTAAGGAGGAAATTTCAATGGCAAAGCTGAAAGTTACCCTTACCCGTAGCCTGATCGGACGACCGGAGACACAGAGGAAAACCGTAAAATCCTTGGGACTGGGCAAGATGCATTCTTCCTCTGTCCTGCCGGACAATGAGGCTATCCGCGGACAGGTCTTCAAGGTAAAGCATCTGGTGACAGTCGAAGAGGTTGACGAGTGAGGATCGGGAGGTACAATTGATGAAATTGCATGAACTGAGCCCGGAGCCGGGCTCGAGAAAAACGCGCACCCGTCGGGGACGCGGTCTCGGCAGCGGCCTTGGCAAGACGTCGGGCCGTGGCCAGAAAGGACAGAATTCCCGTTCCGGCGGCGGCGTCCGTACCGGCTTTGAAGGCGGCCAGATGCCTCTGTATCGTCGTCTTCCGAAGCGCGGCTTCAAGAATATTTTTGCGAAAGAATATGCTGAGGTCAATGTCTCCTCGCTGAACCGTTTTGAGGACGGCGCGGTAGTCGATCCGGTGGCCCTGATCGAAGAGGGCATTTTGAAGAATGTTTTCGACGGCGTCCGGATTCTCGGCGACGGGGAGCTGACGAAGAAATTGACG
>JAGAZS010000045.1 GCA_017939945.1 Schwartzia sp. (in: firmicutes) | reverse complement strand
TTTGTCAAAGGCAATGCCATTGGAGAGGCAATGTTTTACGGACGCGGCGCCGGCTCTCTCCCTACGGCTTCAGCAGTGATTGCGGATATTGTTTCCCTGGCGCGGGGAATCGTAAATGGCGAGGTGCATGAGATTGGCTTTCAGGTCTTCGGGCAGAAGCAGATTTGCCCGCTTGAGGAAACGGTCTCTGCCTATTATGTGCGGCTGCTTGTGGCTGATATGCCGGGCGTGCTGGGGGCAATTGCCATGGCTTTCGGGGACGAAGGCGTCAGCCTGAACTCAGTCATCCAGACGCGCAAAGTGGGAGACCTTGCGGAGATCGTGGCAATCACGCATCATGTCAAGCATCGCCGTATTGCGCGTGCGGAACGTGCTCTCTCGTCCCTTCCCGTCGTGACGAAAATATCGAGCGTAATTCGCGTGGAAACACCGCCGACGACGGAGGTGGAGTGATATGCTAAAAACAGTCAAGATCCGCGTTCCGGGAACGAGCGCGAACTGCGGTCCCGGATTTGATTGCCTCGGTGTTTCCTGCACTATATATAATGAATTGGAATTGACGCTCCTCAAGGAACCGGCTTTGGAAATCCAAGCGCAGGGAGAAGGGGCGGAAAGTATACCGACCGATGAGCGCAATCTGGCTTGGCGTTCCATTCAAATGCTTTTGCGTCGTGTGAAAGCGGATGAGGAGTATCGAGGCGCTGTTATCAAAATGAAAAACAGCGTTCCGCTTTCACGGGGACTCGGAAGCAGCGCAGCGGCTATCGTGGGAGCTATAAAAGCGGCGAATGTGTTGCTGGGAAATCCATTTGACCGCCGCGGATTGCTCCAGATTGCGACGGAACTTGAAGGGCATCCCGATAATGTCGCTCCCGCGATTTATGGAGGATTCACTGTAAGCTTGGTGCATGAAGGGGTTCCGGAAAGCTTTTCGTTTTTGCCCCGTTTGCTGTTGAAGCTGGTCGTGGCCGTCCCTGATTTCCATCTGTCGACAAGGGCGGCGCGCAGTGCGCTTCCTGAGGAAGTGCCTATGAAGGACGCCGTGTTCAATGTAGGGCGCGCGGCACTGTTGGTAGGCGCATTGGCGAAAGGGAACATTCCTTTTTTGCGTCATGCGTTTGACGATGCGCTGCATCAGCCGTATCGGGCAAAGCTGATTCCCGGGATGTATGATGTATTCGAGGCGGCGAGAAATGCGGGGGCACTTGGCGTCGCGATGAGCGGCGCGGGACCGTGTATTATTGCATATACGACGAATCATGCGGCGGCGGTGGGAGACGCAATGGTGGAGGCGTTCCGGAAACATGAGGTTTCTGCACGTGCACTTGCGCTCGATGTTGATAAACGCGGAGCGCATATTGTCAAAGAGTAACAGGGTAATGTAGATTTGACGGAAGGGGGGCGCGGCGTGTGCGTGTGACGAAAAAGACGAAGGACGAGATGATTCGCGTTTTGTCGGAGGTATACGTGAACGCGAAGCCTGCGTTGGTGTTCAGAAATCCATTCGAGCTTCTCGTTGCGGTGATCCTGTCCGCGCAATGCACCGACCAACGCGTCAATATCGTTACGAAGCGGCTTTTCGCAAAGGCGGCGACAGCGGATGCAATCGTTAAGATGGGGCTTTCGCGGTTGGAAGAAGAAATCCACGAATGCGGTTTTTATCATGCGAAAGCGAAAAATATCCTCGCGACTTCGGAGATTCTCGCTCGCGATTACGACGGAAAGGTGCCGGAAGATTTCGACGCGTTGATTGCGTTGCCCGGCGTCGGGAGAAAGACGGCAAACGTCGTGATGAGCGTTGCATTCAACTATCCGGCGATTGCAGTGGACACACACGTTTTCCGCGTGGCGAACCGTTTGCGGTTGGCTACGGGAGAGACGCCGGAGGAAGTTGAGTTCGGTCTGCAGAAGGCGATACCGAGGGAGCAATGGAGCGACGCGCATCATTGGCTGATCTGGCACGGTCGAAAGATTTGCAAGTCACGCCGCCCGCTATGCGCGGATTGTCCGCTGGCGAAGCTCTGTCCTTCGTTCGGAACGGACGGAACGAAAGAGAAAAAGGCGAACGGAGGAAAAAAAGCGTGATTTACCGAAAACCGACGTTCGACGATGTCGAGACGATTTATCAAATGGTCTACGATTACGCGCAGGAAGGCGCCATGCTTGCACGTTCGCGAAACGCGCTCTATGAGACGCTGCGCGATATGGTTGTGGCGGAGGAGGACGGGCGCATCGTCGGCGTCGGAGGACTTCATTTCATTTGGGACAAGCTCGCCGAAGTACGGACGATGGCGGTGGCGTCCGGCTATACCCGTCGGGGCATTGGCGCCGAAATTGTGCGGCGGCTTCTTGAAGAAGGGCGGCAGCATGGC
>JAGAZS010000365.1 GCA_017939945.1 Schwartzia sp. (in: firmicutes) | reverse complement strand
GTGCCCGCATGGTTGACGAAAATATGCGCGCCCTCAGGAATCATCGCCTGCCGCAGATTGTTTTCGGTCATTTCACGCCCGAGACGGGCGAAATGGGCTTTGAGCCGCGCCACGCATTCCTCGTTCCGCGCCATCGTCCGCCCCATGATCTCCGCCGAGACTTCCTTCGTGATGTCGCCCCGAGTCGGACCGAGCCCGCCGGAAGTGATCACGAGGTCGGCACGGGACAAAGCGTGGGTGAGAACTTCCTTCATACGAACACGGTTGTCGCCCACCGTCGTCTGGAAACAGACGTCGACGCCCATCCGGTTCAGCTCCTGCGCCATATACGCGGCGTTCGTGTTGACGATCTGCCCGAGGAGCAGCTCGCTCCCCGTCGTCACAAGCTCCGCAATCATATTGTTCCTTCTCTCTGAAAAACCCGTGAAGCATCGGTGTTTTTAAGGATATTTTAAGCTTCCTGCGTCACCGGCTCGCATACGACGTCGTAGGTAAAGCCCTGCGCCACGCGCACCCGCACGATTTCCCCGGGCTTCGCGTCTTTCAAACCCTCGACGAAAACCTGCCCGTCCACCTCCGGCGCTTCCCGATAGGAACGGCCGTAGGCCACGTTTTCCTGTTCCTCGTCGCTGCCCTCGATCAGCACGTCCAGTTCCTTGCCCTCCAATGACTGGTTGATTTCCTCCGAAATCTTGCATTGGAGACTCATCAGCTCGTGGTACCGCTGCTGCATGACGTCCTCGGAAATCTGACCGGGCAGCGTCGCCGCCTCCGTGCCTTCCTCCGCAGAGTATGTGAAGACTCCCGCCTTGTCGAAGCGCTGCTCCTCGAGAAACGAGTACAGCGCAGCGAACTGCTTATCCGTCTCGCCAGGGAAGCCGACAATGAATGTGGAGCGGATCACGACGCCGGGAATCCGGTCGCGGATCTTTCGGATCAATGCTTTCATCGACGCCCGCGTATCGGCACGGTGCATCTTTTTCAGCAGCGAATTGTCGGCGTGCTGCAGCGGAAGGTCGACGTATTTGACCAGCTTTTCCTCCGAAGCGATCAGGTCGATCAGTTCGTCCGTGAAAAAGCGCGGATACGAATACAACGTGCGAATCCAGCGGACGCCCTCGATTTTCACAAGCTCCCGCAAAAGGCGCGGCAACGACGGCTCGCCGTAAAGATCGCGCCCATAAGCCGTCGTGTCCTGCGCAATCAGGTTGAACTCCTTTACGCCGCTCGCCGCAAGCCGCTTCGCTTCCTCAACGATATCCTCTACCGTGCGGCTGCGGTAACGCCCGCGGATCATCGGAATCGCGCAGAAAGAACAGCGGTTGTCGCAGCCCTCGGCGATTTTAAGATAAGCGGTGTATCCGGGCGTCGTAAGGATGCGCGGCGTCTTCGCGTCGTAAATCGTCTCGTTTTCGCCGACGAGAATCACACGTTTTCCTTTCAGCGTTTTTTGTACAGCCTCCATAATCCTGTGCCAGGCGCCGGTGCCGATAATCGCGTCTGCTTCCGGCATCTCATCGAGAAGCGTCTGTCCGTATCGCTGCCCGAGGCAGCCCGCAACAATCAGGGAACGGCATTTCCCCGTCGTCTTGTACTCGGCCATGTTCAGCACCGTCGTAATGGATTCCTGCTTCGCCGTCTCGATAAAGGCGCAGGTATTGACAATCAGAATATCCGCCTCGCGCGGTTCCTTCGTCAGCTCGACGCCGCTTTCCCGCAAAAGGCCCAGCATGACCTCGGTATCGACGAGGTTCTTCGCGCAGCCGAGGCTGATAATACCGGCTTTCACTGGTAGTCCCTCCAAATCAGAAAATGAACATAAAACTATATATAGAAGTATAACAAAAAACAAACACAAAATAAAGGAATTAAGCCATAAAAAAACGCAAGCCGATAATTGCGCCTGCGTTTTTAACTTTTCCTATTTGAACCGCACGTTTTGCAGCCAATGATCGAGCAATGCGCTCCGTTCCGACGGCGTAAAATTATCCTTCTTGTCGAACAGCGCGATATTTTTTCCGGCGAGCTGCTTGTAAGCCAGCGTCCCTGTATTTGTCGGAACGAAAAATACGTTTTCCCGCTGTAGCGTCATTTGCGCACCGTCGGAAAGCAGCCACTCGATAAATTCCTGCGCCAAGGGCCTGTCGCTCCGCAAAAGCCCCGCGCCCGTCAGCATATACGCCGTCCCATCCGTCGGATAGACAATACGGATCGGATAGCCGCCGGTGATATAACGGAGCGTCTCGCTCTGCACCGCGACGGAGGCGTCCACCTCGCCCATGCCCGTCATGCGGACCGGCGTCGAGAGGAATTTCACATACTGCACGACCTTCGGATGGAGCGCGGAAAGCTGCCGCAAAACCTCCGCCTCGCCGTAAACCGAGACCATCGTGAAATAAAGATTCGAGGCGGCGTCGGCAGCAAGGAAATCCGTCATGCCTACCCGCATATCGGGATAGGCGGCAAACTCCGCCCAAGTCTCCGGAATATGCGGCATCGTACGAAGATAATCGCTGTTCATGCAGAACACGAT
>JAGAZS010000364.1 GCA_017939945.1 Schwartzia sp. (in: firmicutes) | reverse complement strand
CGTTTCCGTCTCCACGAATTTCATCAACGCCGCAAACTCCGCCCAGCGCTCCGAGACCTTTTCCTTCAGTGCCTCATATCGTTTCGTCAATTCGTTCATATCCGTTTTCCTTTCTTGCTTGCGTCAAGTGCATTGCGCCTTTTTGTCTGCGTACCGTTCCCTGATGGTCTGCATCTCCCGAAATGTTATGGTCTTATGATCGATCAGCGCTTCCGTCACGGCGTCAAGGAACGCCCTGTTCTCGATAAGGATCCGCTTGGCAATCTGGTAGTACCTTGCAACCTCCGAGGCGATCAGCCTGTCCTTCCGTTCCAGCAGATATTCGGAAGAAACACATCTCTCAAATGTCTCGAAGCCCAGGGTACAATTATCGTCCACGAACACGGCCACTTTATCAAAAATCTCATGCATATCGCTGTTGCACCCCATATCCGCCGTCCCATAGACAACTTCTATCGCGGCTTTCCCCCCAAGGCTGGAAATAATAGCATGCTCCTGGAGCTCCTTGGAAGACGGATAACCTTCGGGGCGACAGAACTTCGTAAATCCTTCGGTGGAATCGACACGTCTGCAGACAGACATGAGCGTCACACTTCCCGGGTTCAGCACCTCCGCTACAACGGCGTGTCCCGCTTCATGCAATGCCGCGTTTTTTGTATCCACATTGTTCACCGGATTCATGCACTCGGGAGCGTCAAACATCATGCGCAGATTGGCTTTGACAATATCCTCCTGATCGATTTTTTCCTTGTCGGCAAACCCGGCATAGATTCCGGCTTCATTGATGACCGTTTCCAGTTCTGCGCACGATCTGCCGTCCATCAATCTGGCTAATTCCTCGGTATCTATGTTTCCTATGATTTGTTTTTGGCTCAGGAAATACGCAATAATCCGTTCGACGTCTTTCCCGCTTGGCGCACCAATTTCAATCACCTTGTCAAACCTGCCCGCTCGGAGAAGCGAATTCGGCAGGCAATGCCAGTCATTCACAGTAGCCAGCACAAAGACGCCATGCCCCTTGCACTTATCAATGCACGCCTGCACTGTCACATATTCCTCCGCATTGGGATGGTCGTCATCCTCGTTCGCGAACTTATCCATGTCGTCTAAAAATACAATGGAAGGCGCTTCTTTCTTTGCTTTCTCGAACGTCTCCTTGATTTGGTTTATGAATTCTCTGTTCGGCTTTTCCTTGCGCAGAGTAAATGCTTTGCAGCCCGCCTCGGCGATAAAGCAATTTGCCATCAGCGTCTTTCCAAGACCGGGCTCCCCGTACAGAAGCAGCCCGCTCGGCACTGCTGCGCCTAGCTTCAGATATTTCTCCGTATGCTTTATGACGTCCGCAAAAAGGATCAGTTCCGCCTTTATGTCGTCATATCCGATTACCTTGTCAAACGCTTTCATTGCACAACCTCCTGTTCCTTTGTCAACTTGGCTATATCTTTTACGGCTCTTGCTCACACTGCTCCTGGCAATATGCCTCATACATCCCCCGCACGATATCCGCGATGCTCTCCCGCAGGCTTTTCGGCGCGAGGATTTCCACGGAATTTCCATACTGGAGCGCCCAGTATTTGATGGCTGATTCGTTGCATTGCAAGAGAACTTCAAAATACCCTTCTTCCTGTTTCAGTATCTTGAACGTTTTCCCGAACCAGTCCACCAGCGTGTCCATCATCCAGTCCTCTGCCCGAAATCTGGCCTGTACGCTCCGGCCGCTGAACATATAGAAGTGCTGGGCGGAATATTCGGAGAGAGATATAGTTTTCAGTTCCTCCATCTGCCGCTTCGGCTTCGCCGGATCGTCCAGCAGCTCGACTTCCGTCATGCGGTCGAGGCGGCAGGGGATGATGTTTTCATGGGGATCCACATTGCCGATGACGTAGTAGCGGCCTTGGCTGAGAATTATTTGGT
>JAGAZS010000363.1 GCA_017939945.1 Schwartzia sp. (in: firmicutes) | reverse complement strand
CACGGCTTACTTTTTGTCGGGGAGTGAGCCGCTCCCTTCATTTTATTCTTTTTTGTGTCCGAAAAACAAGGGAGCGCCCGTTTTGGTGAATAATTTACATTGAAGTAAGTTATTTTCAAGTAAATTATATCATGCGTTATCTTTTTTGCAAGCTATAGAATGGCTTTATTTTCAATGACAATAATACAAGACGCGGATTGTTTTATACGGAGATGGATGATGCCGAAAGCCGAGCGAGACTTTTGTGTATTTTTCAAAAAAATTGTGGCAAAAGCCGATTATTTTGTGGTATACTCTAAAATAGCTTGTAAAAGGCTGGGTGATGTGGTAATCTTATGGAAGTGATTTTAGCGGAGTATCTCGGCTTTTGTTATGGCGTGAAGCGCGCGATCCGGCTTGCGCGGGACAGCGCTGCGGAGAAAAACGCTTCTACGCTCGGGCCGATTATCCATAATCCGCAAATGGTCGCGCGCCTCGAGGAAGAGGGCGTCGGCTCGGTCGATACGCTGGAAGAGGTGCCGGACGGAGGGACTCTTATCATCCGTTCCCACGGCGTCGGTCCTGCGGTTTATGAGGCGGCGGAGGCGCGGCCTATCAAAGTCGTGGACGCCACCTGCCCGCATGTCAAGAAGGCACAGATGGCGGCGCATCGGTTGGCGGAGGACGGCTTCGACGTCGTAATCATCGGCGAGAAAAAGCATCCGGAAGTCAAGAGCATTCTGGAATGGGCCGGCGGAAACGCCGCCGTCGTGGAGACGGTGGAAGAAGCGGAAGCGCTCCCGAATTATCTGAAGTTGGGGATTGTCGCGCAGACGACATTTTCAGGCACGCGCTTTCAGGAGATTGCCGCCAAATTGATTCCAAAATCCAATGATATACGGATTATACGGACTATCTGCACGGCCACCGATCAGCGGCAGTCTGCCGCGCTTCGTCTTGCGGCGGATGTGGATCTGATGCTGGTCATCGGCGGGAAGAACAGTGCGAACACCACGCGTCTTGCGCAGCTTTGCGCGGAAAAGACCGTTGTTCATCATATTGAAACGGCGTCCGAGCTGAAGGACGACTGGTTTCACGATATCAAGAAAATTGGGATCACAGCCGGGGCTTCGACTCCGGACTGGATCATCAGGGAGGTATATCAAAAGTGTCAGATGTAAACGAACAAAACATGGAAGCCCTGCTGGAGGACATGCAGGATATCCAGGAGCGCACGGTCGTGCCGGCCACCGTCGTATCGGTGTCGCACTCGGAGGCTTGGGTATCCATCGACGCCAAGCAGGATGTTCCTATTCTTAAAAAGGAGCTTGCCTCTCCCGAGCCGGATTCGGCGGAGGACGTCGTCAAGGTTGGCGACGTGATCAACGTCTATGTGGTGGCCAAGGGCGGCGAGCACGGCTATACACTTTCGAAGCTGAAGGCCGACCAGGAGGAATCCTGGAAGACGCTTGAGGGCTGTGTCGAGAAAAAGGAGCCGCTGGAGGTTACGGTCCTGAAAGCAATCAAGGGCGGGCTTTCGGTCAGCGTGCAGGGGCTTCGCGGATTTATCCCGGCGTCCCATGTGGGACTCCATTATGTGCAGGATCTTTCCTCGTTTGAGGGAAAAACATTTGAGGCGCTGCCGATCGAGTTCGACGCGTCCAATCATAAATTCGTGCTTTCCCGTAAGGATCTTTTGACGCAGGAGCGCGAGGAAGCGTTGGAACGCGTTTTCTCCACGCTGGAGGCAGGGCAGACGGTCAAGGGCACGGTCAAGCGTATCGTCGATTACGGCGCATTTGTCGACGTCGGCGGCGTGGACGGTCTCGCACATATCTCCGATCTCGCCTGGGATCGCGTCAAGCATCCTTCCGACGTATTGAAAGTCGGGCAGGAAATTGATGTTTTCGTTAAGAATGTCGATCAGGAGCAGCACCGGATTTCTCTCAGCGTCAAAGATACGCTGCCCGATCCGTGGTTTGAGCGTGCTGGGCGTTACGAGGAAGGCCAGATCATTGAGGGCAAGGTCATCAAACTGACGGACTTCGGCGCGTTCATGGAAATCGAGCCTGGCTTCGACGGGCTGATTCCTATGGGCGAGCTTTCCGAAAAGCGCATCGCGCGCGCGGATGAGGCTGTGCATACGGGGGATATGGTGAAGGTAAAGGTCCTTCGCATCGACACGGCGCGCAAGCGCATTTCGCTGAGCATCACGAAAGCAGCGAAAGCCGACGCGGAAGAGAGCGCAGAAGAGTAAAAGAAACTGGGGTGAAGGAGTGATGGGGACATCACTCCTTTATTTTTTCAAAGAGAGGGACCAGCATGGAACTTACGCCGATGATGCGGCAGTACCAAGCGACGAAGGAGCAGCACCCGGACGAAATCCTGTTTTTTCGTTTGGGTGATTTTTATGAGATGTTTTTCGACGATGCGGTGCTTGTCTCGAAGGAGCTTGGACTGACATTGACGAGCCGCAGCGGGGACACGGAAAAGTCGCCGATGTGCGGCGTGCCGTACCATGCGGCGGAGCGCTATATCACGAAGCTGATCCGTCGCGGATATAAAGTTGCCATTGCGGAGCAGATTGGCGATCCGAAATCGCCGGGGCTGACGAAGCGCGAGGTCATCAAGGTCATCACGCCGGGGACGATTTTGTCCGAGGACGCGCTGACGGCGGCGCAGAACAATTATATTGCGCTTCTTTACGAGGACGGGGAGCGTGCCGTGCTCGCGGGGGCGGATATTTCCACCGGCGAATGTTTTTACGGTTTGTACGACGGGAAGAACAGGGTGCAGACGCTGCTCGACGAATTGTATCGTTTGGCGCCGGCAGAGATGCTGCTTGCGGGAGAGCCGTCTTTCCGTCCGGAGATTGAGGAGTTTTTTGCGCAGCGGATGGCGCAGTGCGCGTTCACCTCACTTCCGGCCGTGGAACGCCCGGACGAGATGATGCTCCGCCATTTCGGCGCGGAGCGGCGTCCGGGCGACAAGGGTGCGGAAACGGCGCTTGCGACGCTTCTCGACTATCTGCATCAAACGGTGATGACCGACTTGAGCCATATCAGCCGATTGACGCGGCTGGAATCGTCGGGACGGCTCGTCCTGGATACGACGACGCTGCGGAATCTTGAAATCACACGCAACCTGCGGGACGGAGGCAAGAAGAACACGTTGCTTGACGTCCTCGATTTCACGGGCACGGCGATGGGGGGACGGTTGCTTCGCAAATGGCTGGAGCAGCCGCTTGTTGTGGTGACCGATATTCGTGCGCGTCATGACGCCGTCGAGGAGCTTTCGAAGGAATTTTCCATGCGGTCCGGGTTGCGCGAAAGCATGAAGGAAATCTACGATTTCGAGCGGCTTTTGACGCGGGCGGAGGTCGGCGCGGCGAATGCGCGTGATCTGGTCGCTCTAAAGCTTTCTTTGCGCGCATTGCCGGGAATCAAGGAAATGCTCGCTCCGGCGCAGGCCGCATTGCTTTGCCGCAGCCGTGACCGCATCGGCACATACGACGAGCTGGTTGCGCTTTTGGAGCGTGCTATTGTCGATGAGCCGGGGCTTTCCGTCCGCGAGGGGGGCATCATTAAAAGCGGTTACGACGCGGAGCTTGACGAGTACCGGCGCATCGCGCATGACAGCAAGAAAATGCTGCAGGAAATCGAGGAACGAGAGCGGGAAAAGACGGGCATCAAGACGCTGAAAATCGGCTACAACAAGGTTTTCGGCTATTATATCGAGGTCAGGAACAGCGGCAAGGATCTCGTGCCTGCGCATTACGTCAGGAAACAGACTTTGGCGAACGCGGAGCGTTTCATTACCGAGGAACTGAAGGAATTTGAGACGAAAATCCTTGGGGCGCAGGAAAAAATCGTCGCGATCGAGTATGCGCTTTTCAACGACGTTCGGGAGCGCGTTGTCGCCGAACTGGAAAGCATCCAGCGAACGGCGCGGGAACTGGCGATTATTGATGTGCTCGTGTCTATGGCCGAGGCGGCGGACGCACACGGCTATGTCCGTCCGACCTTGCGGGAAAACGGTGTGATTCATATCGTGGACGGGCGTCATCCGCTTGTCGAGCGCATTTTGACGCAGGATCTTTTCGTGCCGAACGACGCCGAACTGAATCGTGAGGAAAGCGAGATCATGCTGATTACCGGCCCGAACATGGCGGGTAAGTCCACTTATATGCGGCAGACGGCGTTGATCGTGTTGATGGCGCAGGCGGGAAGTTTTGTCCCTGCGCGGGAGGCTGCAATCTCGCCTGTGGATCGCATCTTCACACGAATCGGCGCCAGCGACGACCTTGTCAGCGGGCAAAGTACATTCATGGTGGAGATGAACGAGGTCGCGCAGATCTTGAAATATGCGACGAAAGACAGCTTGGTGATTCTGGACGAGATCGGGCGCGGTACCAGCACCTTCGACGGTATGAGCATCGCCCGCGCCGTTGTCGAGCACATCCGCGACCATATCCATGCGAAGACGATGTTCGCCACACATTACCACGAATTGACCGATATGGAGAGCGAGCATATCAAGAATTGCTGCGTGGCCGTGCGGGAGCGCGGCAGCAAGGTCGTTTTCCTGCGCCGCATCGTTCCGGGCAGCGCGGATAAATCTTACGGCATCCATGTCGCGCGTTTGGCGGGGCTGCCGAAATCTGTCACTGACCGCGCGGAAATCATTCTCGACGGGCTGGAACAATGCGCGCTTGCGCCCGCTTCGCCAGATGCGGGGCAGCGGAAAACGGATGTACCAAAAGATACGGGCATGACGTCGCTGTTTGCGTCGCCGCTGGCCGACGAGCTTTTGGCTCTCGACGTGATGGCGATGACGCCGATCGAGGCGATGAACGAGTTGTACAAGCTGCAGCAGAAGGCGCAGAAGGAGGCGGGCAGAGCATGAGCATCGTTCATCTTTTGGACGACGATACCGTCAACAAGATTGCGGCGGGCGAGGTCGTCGAGCGGCCCGCATCCGTGGTCAAGGAACTGATCGAAAATGCGGTGGATGCGGGCGCTACCACTATCGAGATAGAAATCATGTCGGGCGGCGAGAGCCTGATGCGCGTCACTGACAACGGATGCGGCATGACGCGCGAGGACGCGGAGCTTTCCGTGAAGCGGCACGCGACGAGCAAAATCAGGGACAGCGAAGATATTTTGTCCGTGCCTACGCTGGGCTTTCGCGGCGAGGCGCTTCCGACGATTGCCGCCGTCTCGCGTTTTTCCCTTGTCACGCGTCGGGCGGAAGATGAGCTGGGGGTTTCCGTTCGTATCATGGGCGGGAAAAAGCCGGAGATTTCGGACGCGGGCGCGGCGCCCGGTACGACCGTGAAGGTTGAGGATTTGTTTTTCAATACGCCCGCGCGAAAAAAATTCATGAAAACGACGCATACCGAGGGATTGAAAATCAACGACTGCGTCGTAAAGGCCGCGTTGGCCGAGCCGGGAATATCGTTTCGGCTGATCAGCAACAACAAGACTACGGTCAAGACTCCGGGGACGGGGGCGCTTCGTGACGCTATCGTCGCCATTTACGGCGGTTCGGTGGGCGAGTCGCTGTTGCCGCTGTCCTTTGAAGACGAGGACGTGAAAATCACCGGCTTTTTGACGAAGCCCTCGATGCTTCGAAGCAGCCGCGGGTGGCAGACATTCATCGTCAACGGGCGCGTCGTCGAGAACAAGGCAATGGCTCGCGCCATAGACAACGCTTACCATTCCCTTTTGCCGAAGGCAGGGTATCCGTTGGCAGTGCTCGTCGTCGAGGTTCCGGTGCGGAGCGTCGACGTCAATGTGCATCCGCGCAAGGCGGAGATCAAGTTCGAGGACGAGGGGCGGATTTTCAAGGCCGTTTACAAATCCGTCGTCGACGCCGTGCGTCCCGAAGGGCAAAGCTTGGAGCAAGTCGCCGCTGTCGCGCGTGTGCCGGAGCATCGGGGCGGAGAACCGGCGCCGTCGTTTTCGGTTGCCTCGTTTGCACACACCACATCTGAGCCGTCGTCCCTGCCGCGTCCTTTCCTGCCGACTGTACCGTTCGCGGATAAGGCGGGCGCAGAGAATTTCGCCGAGGTGCAGAAAGAGCTGATGGCGGAAAAAAACGGCGGAGAAAAGGTTTCTTATGAGCAGCAGCAAATTGCGCAGCTGGTTGCCGACGCGCCGGATGCGAAAGAAGAGATGCAGCTTTCGATGGTGCCGATTGGGCAGGTCGCTATGTGCTTTATCATCGCGCAGGACGGCGACACGCTATACATCGTCGATCAGCACGCCGCCCACGAGCGTATTTTGTACGACCGGTTTTCCGCGTTGGCGGACGATATTCCGTCCCAACAGCTTCTCGTGCATTTGTTTCTCGATTTCAGCCCGAGGGAGTCGGAGTTATTAGAGGAGCAACAGGAGCTGTTTCAAAAACTCGGATTCGATCTCGCCAAAAGCGATGAGAACCAGTTCCGGCTCTGCTCGCTGCCTGCCGATATTCCCGTCGGAGATGCGGAGACGACGCTGCGGAAAATCCTCGGTTGGTTGATGGACATGCACGCGCCGACGGCGGCGGAAATCCGTCATGCCTGCATCGCGATGACCGCCTGCAAAGCGGCGATCAAGCGCGGCGACGAGCTGAACCTGCGGCAGATGCAGCTTTTGTTGGAGGAGCTTTCGCGAACCGCGCGTCCGTACACCTGTCCCCATGGCAGGCCGACAATCCTGCGGTTTACCGGAGGGGATTTGGCGAAAATGTTCAAGAGGACATGACGATGGAAAACAGGAACGCAATCGTTGTGACGGTAGGGCACAAAGCGAAGCCGGAGCACTTTGCGCTGGCGCGGGAAATGGCGGCAAAACTCAAGGCGCCTTTTGCCGAGCGCGGCAATACATCGTTGGACGCGCTTCATGAGCGATATGGCGTTTCCTGCGTGATGGTCGCAAAAGAAAGGCTCGTCGTCGATACGCCGGACGGCGAGCTTTATTTTCATCCGGGTATGGCACATCTGCGGCTGAAAAATCTTCGGCGCGGCGAGAGCGACCATTTGCTGAAAGCTCTTGGGATAGAGGAAGGAATGCGCATCCTCGACTGCACGCTCGGCATGGGGGCGGATGCCATCGTGGAAAGTTTCGGCGTGGGAGAGACGGGCGAAGTTGT
>JAGAZS010000044.1 GCA_017939945.1 Schwartzia sp. (in: firmicutes) | reverse complement strand
TGAAAGAGCAGGCCCAAACCGCCGGTCCCGCGCCGGGTGCGCTGTAACTCAAAGTCGAGATAGGCGTCGCCAGCATCAGCACAATAATGAACGCGGGGAAGCAAACGAAATGCGAGATTCGGATGCCCGCAGCGGATTGCTCGTAAATACGCGCCTGGTCTCCCACCGCCCTCGCTTCGGACAGCGCGGGAATGATGCTGACCGCCAGCGACGCCGTAATAATCGTCGAAAGATTGATCAGCGGAACCGCCATACCCGTCAGATAACCGAAAAGCTCCGTCGCCTGGTTCACCGTGTAACCGGCCACCTCGAGCCGCTGCGGCACGATAGCGAGATCGAGGTTCGACACGACGGGGAGCATGATGCTCGCCGCCGAAACGGGAAGTGCCAGCTTGAACAGACGATGCAGGATTTTCCAGCAGGATTCCTGCTCCATGTCCGCTTTCGGCAAAAGATCTTCTGGCGTATAATCGCGCCGGATATCGCGATCAAGCTGCCAATGATACCAAACCAGAACGATCAGCCCCGTCACCGCACCCGCGCACGCGCCGAAACTGGCGCCCGCCGCTGCGTACTCGAGACCCATCGGCAAGAACAGCCGCGCCAACAGCACCATCGTAATCACGCGAAAAATCTGCTCGACAATCTGGGAAACCGCCGTAGGCGTCATGCGCTGCCACCCCTGCAAATAGCCGCGGGAGCTGGCCAGGAGCGTCACGAAGAAAATCGCCGGAGCAAGCACGACCACGGAATAATAAGCGCGTGGGTCGCGAATGAACTGGTACTCGATCAGCCATCCCGCGCCGAAATATGTCAAGAGCGAAAACAAGACGCCGGTAACCAGCATCAGCATCATCGATATGCGGAACACGCGCCGCGCGCCCCAGATGTCTTTGAGAGCCACGCGCTCCGCCGTGATAATCGAAATCGCGACGGGCACGCCTGCCGTCGAAACGGAAAGCGCGAAGAAGTAAATCGGGAACGCCATCTGATATAGTCCGATTCCTTCGCCGCCCAGTACCCGCGAAACGAAAATCCAGTTCAGCGAGCCGATAATCTTTACGACGATGCCGGCAATCGTCAGGATAAAGGTGCCTTTCATCAGGGATTCGCCCTTTGTGGACTTATTCTCTTCTTTTTCCTCCATTGCCGTCACCACCCTTCTCTTTTCAAAATTACCTTTTTTCTATATAATGAACAGGGAAAAGAATTCCCATTCATGATTCTCCATACATAAAGGAAATTATATCATTTATCCGCCGCAGTTTCCAGTAGGAACGGCAAAATTCGAGGTAACCTTATGAAAATCAATCTGATCCGCTTTGATATGAAGATTGGGCACAACAAGCCGGAAAACATCATACACAAGGAAAACGACTGCCCGTTTTGCCATCCCGAGGGGCTGACTGACATTTACGCAACGGACAAGGGCGGAATCATCCTGCTGAAAAACAAATACGACGTCCTCGAGAACGCCGACCAGCTTGTGCTCGTTGAAACCGACCGCTGCGGCGTCGATATGCCCGATTACACTGCCGAGCATATGCGCCGCATTGTCCGCTTCGGCGTCGGGAAATGGCGGGAAATGGAAGCCAGCGGCAAATACAGCGCCGTCATCTTCTTCAAGAATCACGGTCACCTTTCCGGCGGCACCATGCGCCACGCCCACATGCAGCTCGTTGGTTTCCGTGACGCTGATCCGTCTCTTTTCCCCAGCGAGGAAGATTTCGAGGGTCTGACCATCGTCGAAAAAGACGGCGTGCTGCTGAACGCCGCCACGCGCCCCCGCCTCGGATTTGGGGAATTCAACCTGATTGCCAATCCCGACGCGCTGGACAGTCTCGCCGACCTCATGCAAAAAACGGTCGCATACGTCTGCGACCGTTTCAAGAAAAGCCAGGACAGCTACAATATCTTCTTTTATCACGTGGGCGTAAAAATAGCGGCCAAAATCATGCCCCGCTTCCCCACCTCCCCGCTGCTGATCGGCTACGATCTAAGGATATTGCCAAGCAACCTGCCGGAGATTGTCGAGGACTTCCGGAAAAATTACTTGTAAAAAAAACGGCTGTCCGTGTGTGGCAGCCGTTTTTCATTCTCGTCACGCTTCGGCGAGAAACGCCTTGTATCCCTTTGTCACCTCGTACAAATCCACGATACTTGTAACCTCCCACGGCGCATGCATCGAAAGCACCGGAACGCCGCAGTCGATGACCTGCATCCCGTACAGTGACATGATATAGGCAATCGTGCCGCCGCCGCCGAGGTCTACCTTGCCGAGCTCCGCCGTCTGGAACCGAACCTTGTGCTTGTCCATCATGGCACGAAGCTCGGCGATGTATTCGGCATTCGCGTCGTTGGATCCGGATTTGCCCCGCGAACCCGTGAACTTGTTGAACACCATGCCGCCGCCGAGATAGGCGACATTTTTTTTGTCAAAAGCGCTGGCGTAAAGCGGATCGAAACCGGAGCTGACGTCCGACGAAAGCATCTTGGAATTCGCCAACGCACGGCGGAGACGAAGCTCTCCTTTCTCGCCCATTGCCTCCATCAATTCCGCCAGCGTATTCTCGAAAAATCTCGACTGCATACCTGTCGCGCCGACGCTGCCGATTTCCTCTTTGTCCACCAGCAGGCAGCACGCCGTTCGCGTCGTCTTTTTCGTCTCCAGCATCGCGCGCAGCGAGGTAAACGCGCAAACCCGATCGTCCTGGCCGTATCCGAGCGTCATGCTTCTGTCAAAGCCCATGGCGCGAGCGCGACCCGCAGGCACCAATGTGAGCTCCGCCGAAATGAAATCTTCCTTCGTAATATTGTATTTTGCCGAAAGAATCGCGAGGACGCCTGCCTTGACCGCGTTTTTTTCCTCATCGGGCAGCGGCAGATTGCCGACGAGAATATCAAGCTTCTCTCCCTCGATGACCTTCGTCGCCCGCTTTTCCATTTGCTCCTGCGCGAGATGAATCAAAAGATCGGTCACACAGAAAACAGGATCGTCATCTTGCTCGCCGATATTGATATCCAGCGTCTTCCCGTCTTTCTTGACCACGACGCCATGCAGCGCAAGGGGTATCGTCACCCACTGATATTTCTTGATGCCGCCGTAGTAATGGGTATCGAGATACGCCATGCCGCCATCCTCATACAGCGGATTCTGCTTGAGGTCGAGACGGCAGGTGTCGATATGAGCGCCGAGAATGGCAAGCCCGTCCTCGATGGGACGCGAACCGATCCGAAACAGCGCCACCGTCTTTTTCATGCCGACGGCGTACACCTTGTCCCCCGCCTTCAGCTTCTTCTTTTTGCGAATCGCCTCGGAAAGCTCGACATAGCCTTCCGCCTTCGCCATGCGGACTATTTTCTCCGCGCTTTCCCGCTCTGTCTTGCATTCGGAGATAAAATCGCGGTAATCGTCGGCAAGCGCGTAAACCTTTTTCTTCTCCGCCGCCGAATAGGTATTCCAAACATGCATGTCCTGTTCGTCTTTCTTCTTCGTCTTCTTGTCAGCCATCTTCATTCACTCCCGCATTTTTTATCATCTTTTCGACAATCCGTTGAAAATCTTCTCTCGTCTCCGCATGATTAAAGGCCTCGCGAAGACCGCCGCCTCCTGTCATGCCTTTCGTGTACCAAGTCGCATGCTTTCGCATTTCCCGCGCTCCAATATAGTCGCCTTTGTACTGAATCAGCATATCGAGATGGCGCAAAATCAATGCGCCGCGCTCGGCAATTGTCGGAGACGGCGGCTCGACGCCTGTCTCCAAAAAGGAACGGAACGCACGAAAAATCCACGGATTTCCTTGCGCCGCACGCCCGATCATCACGCCGTCGCAGCCCGTCTCCCGAAACACACGCGCAAGATCGGCCGTCGTGCGGATATCCCCATTGGCAATCACGGGAATCTTCACCGCTTGCTTGACTGCCGCAATCATGCTCCAATCCGCGTGACCTTTATAATATTGCTCCCGCGTGCGCCCATGCACAGCAATAGCCGCGACACCCGCCGCTTCTGCGCGTTTTGCCATTTCCACGGCGACAATGCTCGATTCATCCCAACCGATCCTCATTTTCACGGTCACGGGGAGCTTCGTCGCCTTGACCAATGCGGTAAGGATTTCCCCCGCACGCTCCGGCTCCTTCAAAAGCGCAGAACCCGCGCCGTTCTTCACGATTTTCGGCGCGGGACAGCCCATATTGAAATCGATCACATCAGCGCATCCAAGACATTCCACGTAAGCCGCCGCCTTCGCGACAGGCTCTGGCCGCGCACCGAAAAGCTGCATGGCCAGAGGTCGCTCCTCCGGCACGGTCTCCAGCATCGCCAATGTCTTTTCGTTGCGGAAATGAATACCGAGCACGCTGACCATTTCCGCGAACGCCATCGCACAGCCCATTTCCCTCGCAAGGATACGGTACGGCGTATCGGTCACGCCCGCCATCGGCGCGAGAAAAACCGGCGTCGGAAAATCGAGGTTCCCGATTTTCATTGCGCTTTCTTGTCCTCGCATTTTTTCTCGTCGGATTTTTTGTCGTCCGCCGAGAGATTGCGCTCATAAAGCACCCGAAGCCCGGTCAGGGTCAGGAAATTGTCCACTTTGTCGATAGTCTTCGACTCCCGCGAAATCATCTTCGCCATGCCGCCCGTCGCGATAACCTTCATCTCCTGCTTCATTTCCGCCTTGATGCGCCGTACGATCTCGTCGATCTGCCCGACGAAACCGAAAATCACGCCGGCCTGCATACCCGTCACCGTATTCTTGCAGATGACCGTCTTCGGCGTCACCAAAGCGACACGCGGAAGCTGGGCGGCTCGCTGGAAAAGCGCTTCGGTGGAAATACCGATGCCCGGCGCGATGACGCCGCCCAGATAATCGCCGTTCGTGTCCACGATGTCAAAGGTCGTCGCGGTTCCGATGTCCACGACAATCAGCGGCCCACCGTATTGCTCGAATGCGCCGACGGAATTGACGATACGGTCAGCGCCGATTTCCCGCGGATTCTCATAACGGAGCCGTATACCCGTCTTGATGCCCGGCCCCACGATCAGCGGACGCAAATGGAAATACCGCTCACACATCTTGACCAGCGGCACCACCAACGGCGGCACCACCGACGAAATGATGATCGCGTCGATATCCGTCATGCGGATACCCTGAAAACGGAACAAGTCGTTGATCAGCATGCCGTACTCGTCGCCGGTCTTCTGCCTATCGGTCGAGATGCGCCAGTGCTTCATCAGACGCTTTCCCTCATAGGTGCCGAGTACGATATTGCTGTTGCCGATGTCGAAAACTAAAAGCATAGCTTTCCTCCAAAAATCATTTTATTATTTCCTCGGACGAATGGAAACGTCCCCTGCCAGTACGCGCCGGCGTCCCTCGCCCGTGTCGATCAAGAGAGCGCCGTCTTCGTCGATATCCACTGCCGTTCCCGCGAATGTCTCCTTGACGCCGATCACGTTGACCTCCTGCCTCAGCGTCACGGAATACTTTCTCCACTCGTCCAGCACCGCGCCGAATCCGTCCCGTTCCACGGTCAGGTACAATTCGTCCATCGCTTCCAACACGCGCTCGAAAAGCTCTACGCGGTTCACGTTGCCGCCGCGCAACATGGAAAGCGACGTCGCGATGTCCCTGACGTCCTCGGGGAAGTCCTCCGGCCACAGATTCACATTAATGCCGGTCCCGATGACCACGAAATTGACGCGCTCCATTTCCGCGTTCATTTCCGTCAGGGTGCCGACGAGCTTTTTCCCGTCCTTGTCGAGCACGTCGTTCGGCCACTTGATGCCGACGGAAAAGCCCATATCCTTCATCGCGCGCACAACCGCCACCGCCGCCATCAATGTACATTTCGGCGCATCCTGCGGCAGAAACGAAGGACGGAACACGACGGAAAACCAAATCCCTTTCCGCGAAGGCGAATACCAACCGCGCGAAAGCCGTCCTTTGCCGGCGCCCTGCGCCTCCGCCACGACCACCGTGCCGTCCGGCGTCCCTTCCATCGCAAGCCGCTTCGCCTCATTGTTCGACGACGGGATTTCATCGAAATGAACCATTGTCTGCCCGACAACCTTCGTCCGAAGCATCGGCTGAATTTCCTGCGGCAGCAGAAGATCGGGCGTATCAACCAGGGAATATCCTTTCCTGGCATGGCTCTCGATCTCGTAACCCGCCGCTTTCAGAGCGCGGATATGCTTCCAGACAGCCGTGCGCGAAACGCCCAAGCATCCCGCGATTTCCTCGCCGGAAATATAACCGTCGCCCGCCGCGCGCAGCAGCGCGAGCACTTTCCTTTGCAAAACAATCCCCCCGCTTTCATAACGGTTCTATAAGGGTTTCAAAAGATTTTAAGGGCTTTCAAAAATAAATCATTTTCATATTGTATATTGACCACGCCGCAATTATACATTTTTTTCAATTCCTCCGCAACTGCCGCGCTTTGCGAACGCGAGGAAAATCACTTAATTTTTGCGGCACGGAAAGGAAGGATACAAAATGAATACAAACACCGCTAAAATTTTCCGCAGCCTGCTCTTTGCCTTGCTGCTGCTCGTCCCGACGGCAACCGCCTTCGCAGGACGTCCGGAGATCTCCTGTGACAAGCAGACCTTCGACATCTTCACCGGGCGCTATCTGCTCGACGGCAACGTGCGCGTCGCCGAAAAGGATCGCGCCGTCACCGCCGACCACGCGCAGGTCAACCTGATCACGCAGGAAGTCTGGGCGCAGGGAAATGTGACGCTGCTGCAGGAAGGATACACCTTCCGGGGCGAAGACCTTTATGTGGAAGGCAGAGGACACGTCGCCCATCTGAAGCAGGATATCCTCTTCGAGCGCGGCAACCTTACCATCAAAGCGGACGACGTCGTATTCAACTGGGACACGAAAATCGCCGAATGCACGGGAAACGTGACGCGCATCCTGGCAGGAGAACAGAAGAATCTCTCCCGCCTCGTGTACAATGTGGCGACGGAAGAAATCGTCAGC
>JAGAZS010000043.1 GCA_017939945.1 Schwartzia sp. (in: firmicutes) | reverse complement strand
TCGAAATGTTGGAGATTGGGCGTGTTCCGGTGCTCGCGCAGGAACGCGACGAGCGGTCGCCGCTGGTGATTGCGGGCGGTCCCTGCGCGACGTTCAACCCCGAGCCGCTTTCTCTGTTTGTCGACGCGTTCGTCATCGGGGAAGGCGAGGAGACGATCGGACGCTTGATGGACGTTTACCAGGGCGCGAAGGAAGACGGCGCGGACAGAGCGGAAATGTTGCTCCGTCTTTCCCGTATCCCCGGTATTTATGTGCCGTCTCTCTATGAACACAATTACAAGGAGTCGGGCGAGTTGGAAACGATTCGTCCCGTCGGGGACGCGCCATCCCGTGTCGGGCGCCAATGGGTGAAAAAACTCGACGATTTCCCGGCTCATACCGTGATCGTGACTGACGAGACGGAATTCAATCTGTACTTGATTGAGACGGCGCGGGGATGCGGGCGACATTGCCGCTTCTGCATGGCGGGCTATTGCTTTCGCAGGCCGCGAAATCGTTCCCTTGACATCCTGAAAGACGCTGTGAAATCCGCGAAGGTTTACGGAAAACGGATCGGGTTGATGGGCGCGGCGATTTCCGATTACCCGGAGATCGACGCGCTTTCCGAATATATCCTTTCGGAAGGGTTGACGATGTCGGTGGCGTCCTTTCGCGCGGATTCCGTGACGGAGACGATGCTCCGATCCCTTGCCGAAAGCGGCATGAAGACCATAACGCTCGCGCCGGAGGCGGGCAGCGCAAGGATGCGCGCCGTCATAAACAAGGGAATCGAGGAAGAGCATTTGTTTCGCGCGATGGATCTCGGCATGGCGGCGGGGATTCGCCATTACCGTCTTTATATTATGCTCGGCTTGCCGTACGAGACGGAGGAAGATGTGGACGCGGTGGCGGATTTGGCAGGGCGGCTCAAGGATTATCTGGAAAGCCATGAAAGCCGCGGACTGTTTACGCTCAGCGTCAATCCATTCATTCCGAAGCCGTTCACGCCGTTCCAATGGGCGCCCATGGCGGACAAAAAATATATTGAGTCGGCTTTGAAACGACTGAAAAAAACTTTGTCCGGGCGGAAGGGAATCGAGTTGATTGCCGAGCCGGCAAAATCCGCGTATATCCAAGGCGTTTTGGCGCGCGGCGACCGGCGCGTTTCCCGTGCGTTGTATCGGGCGCACCGATCAGGCGGCGCAAAAGCGTTTTCTCGTGCCATGAAAGCGGAAGCGTTGAAGGACGAGGATTATCTTTATCGTGAATACGGAGAACGGGATGTCTTGCCATGGGACGTTCTCGATATGGGGATGAAAAAAGAGTATCTGTATGAGGAATGGCGGCGCGCCGGACGCATGGAGACGACGGTCCCCTGCTTTGACGGGTGCCGACGTTGCGGCGTTTGCGACGAATGAGGTGAAAAATGGCTTTTGCATTGCATAAGGACGAAAGCGGGACGGAGCAATACGGGACGTTTTCGGTTTTTCCGCAGGATTTGGTCGTTCACGCGATTTCCACGCGCTTCGGCGGCGTCAGCAAGCCTCCCTATGATTCGATGGATCTCGCGCTACATATCGGCGACAATGAATCGGACGTGGCGGAAAACCGCCGACGTTTTCTCGGCCGGCTGGGCTTGGACTTTGAACGGTTGACGACGCCGGAGCAGGTGCATGGCGATAACATCGTATGCGTCGGCGAGGACGAGGCGGGGCGCGGGCGGCTGTCTTACGCGGACGCGATTCCGGCAACCGACGCGCTGATGACGGACGTGCCGGGAATCCCGCTGATGCTCTGCTTCGCGGATTGCACGCCGATCCTGCTTTTCGATCCGGTTCATCGTGCGGCGGCCATTGCACATGGCGGCTGGAAAGGCACGGTGCAATCGATTGCGGCGAAAACGGTGCGCGCGATGGCAGAGACGTTCGGCACGCGCCCG
>JAGAZS010000362.1 GCA_017939945.1 Schwartzia sp. (in: firmicutes) | reverse complement strand
TTTTTCATTTTCAATCGCGCCCCTATAGGGGCGTTTAGCATAGGAATCCGCAAGACTCCTTGGAAGGAGATTGCCGCGCCAATCAGTGGTATGTAAAAAGCGTCTCATGTTAGCCCAACCGGGTAACATGAGACGCTTTTTTTCTCGTCAAATTATTTCATATTCGCGAAGCGCTCCACCGCTTTCGTGAAGCTCTCGATGGTCTTTTGCGCGTCGCCGTGCTCGATGCCGTCCCTAACGCAGTGCTGGATATGACCTTCGAGGACGATCTGACCGACCTTGTGCGTCGCCGACTTGACAGCGTTGATCTGGGACAGGATATCCTCGCAAGGGACGTCCAGCTCGATCATTCGGTCTATCGCCTGAAGCTGGCCGATGATTTTCCCCAAGCGACGATGCAGATTTACGGAATCCATGCACTGCCTCATAAAAATCAACTCCAAAGAAATGATAATAATTATTATATGATTATATCATAAATCTCAATCAATATCAATCACATCGAGATCGTCGGGGACAAAAATAGCGCCCTTGTAGTGCTCGGCGGCCTCCGCCGTGTAGCGCTCCTTGCGGGAATCCATCGCCGTGTCCTCGGTATGGAACATCACAAGATGTTTTGCCATCAGTTTTTCCGCGTTCATCGCCGTTTCCCGCACCGTGCCGTGCCCTTTCTCATGAGGGGTGAACCGCTCCGCGTCCGCGTCAAGGCAGAAGGCCTCGGAAACCAGCCAATCCGCTTTTTCCGCGTACGCGCGGCACCGCTCATTGTACGGCTCGTCCCCGAGACAGACGAGGGTGTGGCGGTTGGCGAACCGCAGACGATATCCGAACTGCTTCGCCTTCCTGGAACGGATGTCGAAGGCCGTCAGCTTCATATTGAGGAAATTCACCTGCTCGCCGTCATGGATCTCGTGCAGGAGAATCCGCTTTCCGTATTGTAAAAGCTCGTCGCGCGTCAGCAGCATCTGTGCAAGCATCTCGATAATCTCGCAGGCGACGTCATGGCAATAGATATGGAATTCCCCTTCGTAAAAATCCTTGTTCATCAGCGACGCAATCCTGCGGATCACCCAGATCGCCCCCAAGATATGGTCGGAATGACCGTGGGTGACGAACAGGCAGCGAAGATGCTCGAGGGGAACGCCGGCGCGCTTCATCTGACGCAAAATCCCGTTTCCGCCGCCCGCATCCGTCAGGAAATAATCCCCATTCGGCGTGCGCACAAGAAAACAGGCGTTGTAGCATTCCGTCGCCATCGCCGCGCCCGTGCCGAGAAAAATAAGCTGCCGCATTTTTTCTTCCCCCTCTCACAAACGTCATGCCCACTAGATTCGCGCCGCACTGCGTTTGCGCTCATCAAGTGGTCAGACATGTGTCGCACTAAACTTACACTTCGCTGTCGCTCGTGCTCGTTAAGTGCTCTCACAAAAAAAGAGCCATTGCGCATGCAACGGCTCATTGATTCTGGAATTTCGGCAGCGCCTGCTGCGCCGCGTTTTGCTCGGCCGCTTTTTTGCTGCGCCCGACGCCCACGCCGTAAGCAAGCCCATTGACCCGCACCGCGACCTTGAATTCCTTCGCGTGGTCGGGGCCCGTCGCCGACAGAAGCTCATAGACGATATGCTGACCCGGATGGCGCTGGATGATTTCCTGCAGCATCGTCTTGTAATCCTTGATGTTTTGGCCGTGCTCGACTTCCAAAAGCTCGACGCGAAGCTGGCGCACGACGTAATCCGACGCCGCCTGCCATCCCTGATCGAGATAGAGCGCACCGATGACCGCCTCAAAGGCGTCTGCGAGGATCGACGGGCGTTCGCGCCCCCCGGTGGCCTGCTCTCCGTTTCCCAGAAGCAGGAACGCGCCGAGATCGACCTCCGCCGCGCGGCGATGAAGCGCCGCCTCGCAAACCACGGACGCACGCGCTTTCGTCAAATCGCCTTCCGGCATCATCGGAAACTGCTTGAACAGATAGGTGCTCGTCGAAAGCTCCAAGACCGCGTCGCCTAAGAATTCCAGACGTTCGTTATGAACGACCTTCCGATGCACCGATTCATTGGCATACGAAGTATGCGTGAGTGCCTGATCCAGCAGCGAGAGATCGCGGAACGCGATGCCGAGCCGCTCCGAAAGCGTCAGCAGCTCTTGTTGCCTCTTTTCCGTCAGCGCCTGTCCCATATTACTCCGCGTACTTTTTCAGTACGATGCAGGCATTGTGCCCGCCAAACCCGAAATTGTTGGAAATCGCCGCACGCACCGTGTGCTTTCTAGCCACGTTCGGCACATAATCGAGGTCAAGCCCTTCTTCCAGGTCGACCTCATCGTAATTGATGGTCGGCGGAAGCATATCGTTCTCAACGGAAAGCGCCGTCGCAATGCACTCGACGCCGCCCGCGGCGCCCAGCATGTGGCCGGTCATGGACTTGACCGAGCTGATGGGCACATCTTTCGCCCGCGCGCCGAAAACCGTCTTGCAGGCCTCGGTCTCGCCCTGGTCGTTCATATGCGTCGAAGTGCCGTGTGCGTTCACATAGTCGATATCGTCAGGCGTAAGCCCCGCGTCGGCAATCGCCAGGCTCATGCACTTCGCCTGATAGACGCCGTGGGGCGCCGGGCTCGTGACATGATAGGCGTCGGAGTTGCGCCCGTAGCCGACAACCTCCGCATAAATATGAGCGCCGCGCTTTT
>JAGAZS010000361.1 GCA_017939945.1 Schwartzia sp. (in: firmicutes) | reverse complement strand
GGGTGACGGAGTTCCGATAATTTATTCTTATCGAAACCGGATTCCCGACCGGCGGTAAGGAACAAGGTTCTGTAGCCCGCGAGCCGAAAGGCATGATCTGGTGTGATTCCAGAGCCGACAGTGAGGAAACTATATGTTTCCGTAGTCTGGATGAGAAAAGATTGGTTTTTATTTGCGTTTTTGTACGCCCCGGAGGATTCTTCTTCCGGGGATTTTTATTTGCGAATTGCGGGGTGAGAGCTTGGACGAGGAGATGTATATGCGCGAAGCCTTGAAACTGGCGGCGCATGGGCGCGGGCGGACGTCGCCGAATCCGATGGTCGGCGCGGTTCTCGTCCGGGACGGGCGGATTGTCGGCGCGGGCTGGCACCGGAAGGCCGGAACGGAGCACGCCGAGATTCACGCGCTTCGCATGGCGGGGGAATTGGCGCGGGGAGCGACGCTCTTTGTGACGTTGGAGCCCTGCTCGCATACAGGGCGGACCGGTCCCTGCGCAAAAGCAGTGATCGAGGCTGGCGTGAAGCGAGTTGTCGCGGCGATGGAAGACCCGAATCCTGTTGTCAGCGGGCGTGGCTTCCGGATGCTTCGCGAGGCCGGCGTCGAGGTCTCCTGCGGATTGATGGAACAGGAAGCGCGGCGGCTGAACGAGGCGTTCCTGACCTGGGTGACGGAGCAGCGTCCGTTTGTCACGCTGAAAATGGCGATGACGCTGGACGGAAAGACGGCGACGGCGGGCGGCGAGTCCCAATGGATTACGGGAGAGGAAGCGCGGCTGCGGGGCCACGTCCTGCGCGATGAAAACGACGCAATCCTCGTGGGAATCGGGACGGTGCTTGCGGATCGGCCGTCATTGACGACGCGGCTTCCAGACGGGAACGGGAAGAATCCCATGCGGGTTATCCTCGACAGCCACGCGCGGACCCCGGTTGATTTGCCGATGCTCCGTGACGGGGCGGCTCCGGTCTTGATCGTGGCGACGGAGGCTGCTCCGGAGGAAAATCTGGAACGGCTTCGGGAGACGGGCGCGGAGGTTTTTGTTTCCGGCGCGGGTCCGGCCGTGGATTTGCCGTTGCTTTTGCAGACGCTGGGCGAAAGGAGGATTTGTTCGCTGCTCGTCGAGGGCGGTTCGACGGTTCATTTTTCCTTTTTGAAAGCGGGGCTTGCCGACAAGGTTTGCGCGTTCATCGCGCCGATGATGGTCGGCGGGAAAAATGCGGCGCCCGCGGTAGGCGGCGAAGGATTCTCGCGGCTCGCCGACGCGGCGCGGCTGACGGATATAAAGACGGAAATGGTCGGCAAAGATTTTTGCATCAGCGGATATATAGTAAAGGAGTAAACGAATGTTTACGGGAATCGTCGAAGAGGTCGGGCGTGTTCGCTCGGTCGGGAACGGGCGCATGGAGATTGCCGCCGAGAAGGTGACGGAGGGAACGGCGATTGGCGACAGCATCGCGGTGAACGGCGTTTGCCTGACGGTCACGGCGTTCACGCGTGGCGGCTTTACGGCGGATGTGATGCCCGTCACATTGGCGCATTCGTCCCTTGGCAGCCTGCGGGCAGGCGACGGGGTGAATCTGGAACGGGCGCTGACGCTTTCCTCGAGGCTCGGCGGTCATATCGTCAGCGGGCACATTGACGGCGTGGGACGCGTGAAAAGCGTTGAATCAAAAGAAAACGCGCGGATTTTTCACGTCGAGGCCGATTCGGCGCTTTTGCGGTATATCGTGCCGCGGGGCTCGGTGGCTCTCGACGGCGTGAGCCTGACGGTGGCGGAGGTAGACGACAAAGGCTTTTCCGTCTCGCTGATCCCGCACACGCGGCAGGCCACGGCGCTGGACGGGAAAAAAGCGGGGGCGGCTGTCAATATCGAGAACGACGTCATCGGGAAATATGTGGACAAATTGCTGCATGCTACGGCGCGGACGGAGGAAATCCCGTCCGAGGGGCTAACGGCGGCATTCCTGCAAAAATGCGGATTTTGAGAAAGACGGAGGGGAAATGATGAGCTTTGCGAAAGTTGAGGACGCCATCGAAGACATCCGGCAGGGAAAAATGCTGGTGGTCGTCGATGACGAGGACAGAGAAAACGAGGGCGATCTGATCATCGCGGCGGACAAGGTCACGCCGGAAGCGGTCAACTTCATGGCGACCTACGCGAAGGGGCTGATCTGCACGCCGATGGAGGGCGACAGGCTCGACGATCTCGACATCGCGCCGATGGTCGCGAACAATACGGACAATCACGAGACAGCTTTCACCGTTTCCGTGGACGCGGTGACGACGGACACGGGAATTTCCGCTTTCGAGCGGTGCCAGACGGTGCGTCTCTTGATCGATCCGTCGGCGAAGCCGTCGAGCTTCCGGCGTCCCGGTCATGTATTCCCGCTCCGGGCGGTGCCGGGCGGCGTACTTCGGCGGGCCGGGCACACGGAGACCACCGTCGACCTTGCGAAGCTGGCGGGGCTTTATCCCGCGGGGCTTTGCTGCGAGATCATGGCGGAGGACGGCCACATGATGCGGACGCCGCAGCTATTGGAGTTCGCTGAGGCGCACAAGCTGAAAATGATTACCGTGCAAGACTTGATTGCTTATCGGAAACGCACGGAAACTTTTATCCGCCAGGTCGCTGACGTGGATTTTCCGAGCAAGTACGGGCATTTTCGCATCAAGGCTTACGAAAGCACGCTGGACGGGAAATGCCATCTCGCCGTTGTCAAGGGCGATGTGCATGGCAAAAAGAATGTGATGGTGCGCGTCCATTCCGAGTGCCTGACCGGCGACGCCCTCGGCTCCATGCGCTGCGACTGCGGGGACCAGCTCGCGACGGCCTTGCGGCGAATCGAAGCGGAAGGGGAAGGCGTCGTGCTTTACATGCGGCAGGAGGGGCGAGGCATCGGCCTCGCGAACAAGATGCGCGCTTATGCGCTCCAGGATCAGGGCAAGGACACGGTGGAGGCGAACGTTCTATTAGGCTTCGCGCCTGACCTTCGGGACTACGGCATCGGCGCGCAGATTCTCGCCGACCTCGGGCTGACGAGCATCCGTTTGTTGACGAACAATCCCGCCAAGCGCGCGGGACTCGAGGGATACGGTCTCTCCATCGTCGAGCGGCTGCCGTTGGAAATCCATTCCAATCCGTATAATCATCACTATCTTGAAGTGAAGAAAAATAAAATGGGACATCTTTTGGAGGAGGAATAAGAGCATGGCAAACATCATTGAAGGCAACATTACGGCGGAAGGCTTGCGGTTCGCGATTGTCGCGTCGCGCTTCAACGAATTTATTACATCGAAGCTTTTGGAGGGCGCGCTCGATATGCTGCGTCGTCACGGCGCGGCGGAGGACGCGGTGGACATCGCCTGGGTGCCGGGGGCGTTCGAGATTCCGCTGGCCGCGAAAAAGCTTGCCGCTTCCGGAAAATACGACGCAGTCATCTGCGTCGGCGCGGTGATCCGCGGCGCGACTTCCCATTACGATTACGTTTGCAGCGAAGTCTCGAAGGGCATCGCACAGGCGGGGCTTTCCACGGGCGTGCCGGTGATCTTCGGCGTCGTCACGACAGAGAATATAGAGCAGGCCGTCGAGCGCGCCGGGACGAAGGCCGGCAACAAGGGCGCGGACGGCGCAATGGCGGCGATGGAAATGGCGAATCTGTTGAAAAAGATAGGATAAATATTAACAGTTCCAAAGGGGGCGAGAATTTTGAAAATCGGGGTTATCAGCGATACGCACGGCTCGGCGGGCTGCTGGGCCATGGTTTGCAAAAAATTCTTCTGCAATGTCGATTTGATTTTCCATGCGGGCGACGTCCTGTATCACGGACCGCGCAACCGCATGACCGACGACTATCGTCCGGCGAAGCTCGCCGAGGCAATCCAGCAGTGTCCGGTGCCAATCATCGCGTCCCGGGGCAACTGTGATTCCGAGGTCGATCTTTCGGTGCTGGGGCTGCCGATGGCGTCTCCTTACGCGTTTGCTTTCGTGAACGGCAAGCGCATCGTGGTCACGCACGGCCATCTGGTGGAGACGCAGGAAGAAAAATCGGAAATGGCGGCGAAGCTCAAAGCGGATATTTTCATCAGCGGTCATACTCACGTTCCGGTCCTTGAACGCATCGATGGGACGATCTTCCTGAATCCGGGTTCGCCTTCGGTCTCGAAGCGGGAGGACGGGCGTTCGACCTTCGCGCTGATGGACGATCGCCATATTTCCATTCGCGACCTGTATACCGGGGACATTCTGGAAGGCATGCCGGTGGAGGAACTGTGATGGATCGTCTTTGCAAAGCCACGGCGGAAGACGTGCGCGTTTACGCTGCTGTCACGACGGGGCTTGTCGGCGAGGCGGCAAAACGTCATCGGTGCGGCGCGCTGGCGACGGCAGCACTTGGACGCGTGATGACGGGCGCTCTGCTTCTCGCGGCGAACTTGAAAAACAGGGAATGCTTGACCGTAAAATTCCAGGGTGACGGCCCTTTGGGGCAGATTGTGGCTGACGCTTCCGCCGACGGCGCGGCGCGCGGATATGTCGTTCATCCGGAGGTCGAGCTCCCGCTGACAAACGGCAAGCTGTCCGTCGGGCAGGGCGTCGGGCGCGGGCTGCTTTCCGTCACGCGTTTCACGGGGCTGAAAGAGCCGGTCACGGGAACCTGCGAAATCTTTTCCGGCGAGATTGCCGAGGATTTGACGCGTTATCTGTTCCAGTCGGAGCAAACGCCGTCCGGCGTCGGACTTGGCGTGCTCGTTGGCAGGAGCGGCGAAACGGAAGCGTCGGGCGGCTTCATCGTGCAGCCGCTTCCGGGGGCGTCGGAGGAAATCTTGTCGCGGTTGGAGAAAACGATTGCGACATTGCGCCCCGTATCCTCGATGGTAAAGGACGGTCTTTCCGCGTCGGAAATTATCTCCGAAATCCTGCAGGGCTTTTCGGACATCCATGTCCTTTCGGAGACGGAGCTGGCTTTCCGCTGCCAATGCTCGCGGACCCGCACCGAGGAAATCCTTTCGACGCTTCGGGACGAGGACCTGGAAAAGCTGGCGGAGGACGGGCAGGCGGAGGTCTGCTGCGACTTCTGCGGGGAAAAATACCATTTCACGAAGGAAGAATTGCTGGCGATACGGGAACGGCGCTCTGCTGTTTGATAAGTCGGGGCGGAAAAGGGAAAACTTTTTGCGCACGGACGAAAAAAGATATATAATACAAATGTTATGTATCAAAGAACGCAATTATCGGGCAGGAGGAGAAGCTATGGCAAAGAAAGAGAAGACCGGGGCCGAGGCAAACGCGAAGGCCGTAAAATTTCAGGAATTCCTGATGGAGAACAATATCAACGTATTCAGCACGGAATCGTTGGACGACGCTTACAATACCGTCGTGTTCCGTTCGCGCATCGAGACGACGGGACAGATTCTTCCGATGGCGATTTTCATTGATACGAGCGTGTTTACCATTATCCGCACGCAGGTCGTGACCGGCGTCGCGAAGGACAAGCGCGAGAAAATCCAGACCTACCTAAACCATTTGAACACGCAGTTCAAGATTTTCAAGTATTATCTTCGTGAGGACGGCGTGGTCTATCTCGACATCTGCCTGCCCTTTGTCGACGAGACCTTCGACAGTAAGATGATCCAGTTGATGCTCAGCGTGCTCGTACAGCATCTCGACGCGATTTACGCGGAGTTCATGGCCGAGGTCTGGGCGAAGAAGGACTGACGCCAAAAAATAGCTGCCTCTGGTTTCCCGCGGTGTGCGGGAACGGGGGGCAGCTTTATTGTTTTGCGAGGAGAAATATATGATTCCCGGCGCATCGTCGGCGGTCTATCCGGCGCGGAGCTTGCGATTCGAGACGCCATAGGCCGGAGGCTGTGGAATGGGGGAGCGACCAATGATCGAACAGGAACTTCACAGAGCCGAGGATATGAACGAGGCTCAACTTGCCTCGTACGTCATCGACCTTCTGCATCGGATGACGGTGCATCATACACTTTGGTTCCGCGAGGTCGAGCATCAGCTTGGCTTTGCGCGGGCGCTGGCGGTGATGGATGAGGCTTGGGAAAAAACGCGAAAAGTGGCTGTGGGGCGGCTGGCGGAGGAGCTTGGATTCACGGAAACGGACGGCGTCCCCGATGCGCTTCGAACCATGCCGAAAGAAAAAATGCTCCGTTTGATCGACGCCGTCGCAAAAAACTGGCTCGCGCAGGACGGCCTGTGGTTTCAATCTGTGGAAAAGGCGCATGGCATGAACGATGCAAAACGGTGCAACGATTCAACATGGGGGCGCTTTTCCCCCTTCGAGGCGCACGCCATCAAGAAGCTGCTCGGGCTCGGCGAGCATCCGGGGCTGGAGGGGTTGGAGCGCGCGCTGGGATTTCGGATGTATAGCCGGCTGAACCGACAATCCTGCCGCAGAGAGAACGGCGCGCTGATTTTCGCGATGAACGACTGCCGCGTGCAGTCCGCCCGCGTCCGCAAGGGGCTTGCGGATTATCCGTGCAAGAGCGCGGGCCTTGTAGAATATGCGCGGTTCGCTGAGGCCATTGACGATCGTATCCGTACCGAGTGCCTCGGATGCCCGCCGGATCAGCATCCGCCCGAATGGTTTTGCGCGTGGCGATTCACGCTGGAAGACCGGGAGCGATAAGAAAACCATGATGAGAGTCATCATTCAGGATCGTTGTTGCGCCGCGATTAAGCATTGCCGTCAGGAGATATGGAAATGCGGTTTCTTATAAGCACGATATTGTGTATCATATTCATAAATATAATCAATCGTCTTGCCGATAAAGAAAAGCGCCTTGCGGGAAAGCCTCTGGCGCAGTGCTTCCTTTTGGGGGCTTTGGCCGCAATCATTATCGTGGCGTTCACCGTCGCGGACAGCGGCTGGGACCGGGATATCCTTACGGGAGTCTTGGGGTTGAGCGATAAAGATATTACGTTTGCGTTGGTCGACGCTTTCATATTAATTGCACTGGTCGAAGAGGCGCTGAAGTATATTGTCATCAGGGCTTACCTAAAGACGCATGATTGCGTTCAATGTCCGTATTAGGCAATCGTGGCTGCGATTGCGGTGGGAGCGGGATTCACGGCCGCGGAAAACATAGTGTATATGTTTGGGGACGCCGGATTGCTGGTAAGAGTCATATTCGGCATTTTCGGTCATTTTGTCTATGCGGTTTATATGGGAACCAATTTGGCCAAAGCCATGCAGGAAATCGATCCATCCGAGAAGAGCAAATTCTATCGGCGCGCTTTGATTATCCCCTGGTTGTTGCACGGCGTCTATGATTTTTCTATCGCCCTGTTGCAGATGGATATCGGGAATCCTTTCCTGTATCTGTTCGTAGCACTGGCGTTTTTCGTCATATTCATCGTCTTTTACGTTGTCGGGGCGTTCAAAAGGGTTCGGGCAGCTGCTCGTGAGGAAATGGTTTATCAACAAGATATACGATACGGACAAGGATAAGAGAAAAAGTTTGACTGCCGCCGCTTGACAGGGGAAAACATGATTGCGCGCAGCCTTTCTCTTTGATATAATTAAAAAGTTAAATATTCCTATCATATAAGGAGTTATTGTACTGCTTTTTACAGGAAAATGCTGTAACAAAAGGAAAAATGGAGGAGACGCTATGAAAATTGTAGTCACGGTCGTCGGGAAAGATCGCGTCGGGATTATCGCAACGGTCAGCAGCCTTTTGGCGGAGAATAAGGTGAATATCCTGAGCATCAACCAGAACATCATGGACGGCTTTTTCAATATGGTCATGCTGGCGGAGACCACGGAAGATGCGGTGAAGCTCGGCGAGCTGGCGACTCAGCTCAAGAAGAAGGGCGAGGAAATCGGCGTCGAAATCAAGGCGCAGCATCAGGATATTTTCAACGTCATGCACGTTGTGTAAAGGAGGCGTGCATACTTGATTACAGTTGACGATATCATGGAAACAAACCGGATGATCACCGAGAACAAGCTCGACGTCCGGACCATCACGATGGGTATTTCGCTTCGCGGCTGCGCCCATCCGAATATCAAGCAGTTCTGCGACAACGTGTATGACCGCATTACGACGGCGGCGGAGTTCCTCGTCAAGACGGGCGAGGATATCGAGGCAGAGTACGGCATCCCGATCATCCATAAGCGGGTGTCGGTGACGCCGATCGCCATCGCGGCGGAGGCGTGCAAGACGGACAGCTATGTGCCGGTGGCGGAGATGCTGGACAAAGCGGCGAAGGAAGTCGGCGTGAATTTCATCGGCGGCTTCTCGGCGCTGGTTGAAAAAGGCTTCACCCAGGGCGATCGCATCCTGATCCAGTCGATTCCGCAGGCGCTGGCTTCGACGGATCTCGTCTGCTCGTCGGTCAATCTTGCATCGACGAAGGCGGGCATCAATATGGACTGCGTGCGGGAAATGGGCGAGATCATCAAGCGTACGGCGGAGCTGACCCGCGACAGGCAGGCCATCGGCTGCGCGAAACTGGTGGTCTTCGCCAACGCGCCGGGGGACAACCCGTTCATGGCGGGCGCGTTCCACGGCGTCAGCGAGGCGGAGACGGTGGTCTCCGTCGGCGTCAGCGGTCCCGGCGTGGTCAAGCACGCGCTGGAGGACAAGAAAGGCGCGGACTTTACGGAAATCGCGGAAACGGTCAAGCGCACGGCGTTCAAGATTACCCGCGTCGGCCAGCTGGTGGCGCGGGAAGCGTCGCGTCGGCTCGGCGTGCCTTTCGGCATCATCGACCTGTCGCTGGCTCCGACGCCTGCCGTCGGCGACAGCGTGGCGAACGTATTGGAAGAAATGGGGCTTGAAAGCTGCGGCGCGCCGGGAACGACGGCGGCGCTCGCGCTCCTGAACGACGCGGTAAAAAAGGGCGGCCTGATGGCATCGTCGCATGTCGGCGGACTTTCCGGCGCGTTCATCCCGGTCAGCGAGGACGCGGGCATGATCGACGCGGTAAACTGCGGCAGCCTGTCGCTGGAAAAGCTCGAAGCGATGACCTGCGTCTGCTCGGTTGGCCTCGACATGATCGCGATTGCGGGCGACACCCCGGCGTCGACGATTTCTGGCATCATCGCGGACGAGGCGGCCATCGGCATGATCAACAACAAGACGACGGCGGTGCGCGTGATTCCCGTGCCCGGCGCGAAGGTCGGCGACTCGGTGGAATACGGCGGATTGCTCGGCTCCTGCCCGATCATGCCCGTCAAGAGCCAGTTCAGCTCGGAGGCGTTCATCGCCCGGGGCGGAAGAATCCCCGCTCCGCTTCGGAGCCTGACGAACTGACGAAAAAATTGCATAAACAGTAACGAAAAGCAAGACTCCCTGTATGCCGGATACGGCGCACAGGGAGCTTTGTTTTTGTCATTATTCTTCGCTGACGATTTCTTCCGTTGCAACATTGTACACGAGGCGCGAGAGGTTTTTCTGTTCTCCCGCTAGTATGCGTGTCACGTTTCCTGTGCATTCGGCGATTTTCGTGTCCCAGTTGAATACGACGTCATCCGCCTTGATTGTTAAGTTGCCGCGCTCGAAGAGGATATCTTGCTTCAAGTGGGCGACGTGACTTCGGCCTTCCACATAGAGATCTTC
>JAGAZS010000042.1 GCA_017939945.1 Schwartzia sp. (in: firmicutes) | reverse complement strand
TGTCATAAGGGAGCGGATCAATCTATGGATAATATCATCATATACAACCCGGACGACGGGCAGACGAGCGTCAAGCTGTACGCCAACGACGGGACTGTTTGGCTGACACAGGCGCAAATAGCGGAGCTTTTTGATCGCAGTATTGCTACTATATCAAGGCACATAGCTAACATTTTTGCAGAAAAAGAGCTGGAAGAAAAAGCAATTTACAAAAAATGCAAATTGCTTTTTCGGATAAACCGGTAGCCTTATATAGTTTGGATGTTATCCTTGCCGTCGGCTTCCGAGTGAAATCCCCTCGCAGCACATAGTTCCGGCGCTGGGCGAATAGTTCCTTGAAAGAATAGCCGCTGTCCGCTTGCTGTTTATCAAAAGGAAAAGCATTTTCCCCTATGCGAAATAGATTTTTTGCGTTACAATATTCATAAAATAAAGAAAGGGGGGAGTGCTTTTGCGACGGTGGTTTTTGCTTTTGGCGCTCGGCTTGATAGCGGCGGGCGTCTGGCGCGGCGAGCAGCGGGCGGTGCTGGCGAAAGCGGCGCGGATCTGCATGGAGTGCGTCGGCCTTGGTTAAGCGGATTGCCGTGCAGGCGGTGGCGACGGTGCTGGCGAACGGGAATCTTCCCGGCTGGCTGACGGGGAAACTCTATCGCGGTCCGCTGAAATCGGTTTGCGTGCCGGGGCTGAACTGCTATTCCTGCCCGGGTGCTCTCGGCGCGTGTCCTGTCGGTTCGTGGCAAAGCGCGATGAGCGGCGTCTATCCGAAATTCCCGCTCTATGTGTTGGGGCTACTGCTGTTGTTTGCGCTGGCTTTCGGTCGGATGATCTGCGGATGGCTCTGTCCCTTCGGGCTGGTGCAGGATCTTTTGCATCGTATTCCGGTGCCGAAGCTGCGAAAAAAGTCTTGGATGCGTCCGCTGACACGGTTCCGTTGGGTCATGCTGATTCTCGCGGGCGCGGGCGCGTATCTTGCGTTCCTTGCCGTCGGCACGGGAAAGCCGCTGTTCTGCGCTTACGTCTGTCCGGCGGGAATGCTTGAAGGCGCGCTTCCGCTGATGGCGCTCCGGCCGGAACTGTTCCGGGCGGCGGGTTGGCTGACCGTTTGGAAGGGCGTGATCTTGGCGGCGTGCCTGATTGCGATGACGGCGATTTACCGTCCCTTTTGCCGGTTCGCTTGCCCGCTGGGGCTTTGGTATGGTTTTTGGAACCGGCTGGCAATCTTTGGGGTGGCGGTGGACGAAGCAAGCTGTGTGCATTGCGGTCGCTGCGCGGAAATCTGCCCGATGGACGCGGAAATCGCCGGCGACGCCCATTGCATTTCCTGCGGGAAGTGCGTGACCGCGTGCCCGACGGCGGCCATCTCGTTCCGGAAGTTTGGTACAGAAAAACAAGGAGGAATTGAACAATGAAAAAATTAGCGGTTCTGTTTTTTGCGGTTTTGGCAATCGGGTTTACTTTTTTGGCGAATGTGCCTGCGGCTTCGGCAAAAGCCGCGCCCGATGAAGCGTTGGTGGGAATCAACACGGGAGACGCGACGATTTACGGGCTGGCGGGGGAAAAGCCGCTGTTCCTGAATTTCTGGGCGACATGGTGCCCTCCCTGCGTCGGTGAAATGCCCGCCATCGAAGCGATGTACAAGAAATACGGGGATCGGATCGGTTTCGCGGCAGTCTCTTTCGACAATTCCGCGTCGGACGCTCAGAAAATGATTGCCGAGCGCGGCATGACAGTTCCCGTATATGCCTGCGATCAGGACAAGATGTCTTCGGACTATTCGATTGACGCTATTCCCCGTTCCATCCTGATCGGAAAAGACGGCACGATCATAGCGGAGCACGTTGGAGCTATGACCGAGGCGGAGCTCGAAGCGTTCTTGTCGAAGGCTCTGTAATCGTTGCCTGTTATTATTGCAACAAAAACCCCCGCGCGTCAGCGCGGGGGTTTTTGTTGGATTTAAAATTCTTTTTGTTCAGCTGATGCTCTTCGCGAAGGCTTCCAGATCCTTGATGGCCTTCGTGACTTCGGCGAGGTTCGCCGTGATCTCTTCCGTCGAGGCCGCCTGCTCCTGGCTGATGGCCCCCGTGGACTCGATGGCCTTGGAAATATCGTTGACGGCCTCGTTCATATCGTTCAGCGTCTGCTGGATTTTCTCCGTCGCTTCGCGGGACTGCTCGGCCAGCTTGCGGACTTCCTCCGCGACGACGGCGAAGCCGCGCCCCTGCTCTCCGGCGCGGGCCGCCTCGATGGCGGCGTTCAGGCCGAGAAGGTTCGTCTGGCCGGCGATGCCGTTGATGAAATCAATGACTTTCACCGTGTCGGTATTTTTTTCCTTCAGCGTGTTTGCCGAGGCGATGGACTGCTGTCCCGCGTCCGCCAGCTCGGTGGCGCTCCGGGCCACCTGCTCCACGGAGTCGTAGACCGTCTGCGTCCGTTTCGTGATCGCGTCGATGATGCTGATTAGTTCCGTGCTGTTCTCGATGTTCAGGATGGTGGAGAACATGCCGATGACCGCGCCCTTGTCGTCCTGCAGCGGCACGTTGATGACCTTGACCGTGAGGCCGTATTTCGATTTGTCCACTACGTATTCCTCGCGGCGGTTCTCCTTCATGCAGTGCGCCATGCGCGGGGTGATGGGCTCGCCGACCTTTTCGTGGATATCGACGTGCTCGCCGGGGAGATAAGCGAGAACCTTCTCCCGGTCCGTCAGCCGGATAGCCATGTCATCCCTCGTGACGGGATTGAAATAAGGCATGATTGCCTTGAAAGCGTTGAAAAGTTCTTCCGCAGTCATAAAAAATTGCCCCCTCTTGCATTGCAGCAAATATTTTGTGAAACATTTTGTGATTCCCTATATTCTACATAAAAAGCAAAATCCCTGCAAGGGCGAAAACAAAATAATGCCAACGATGAATGGACGCGAAAAAGGTTCATTTTGCTCATAAATGCAATGGGATCATTTCGCAGTTCCGTATCGGCGGCAAATCCGGGAACGAGCGCATTTTCTCATCCACGCTCATATCGGGGGCGCGCAGGGCGAGCTGGACGCATTTGATGAACTGCTCATGGGAAAAGAGGATAATATGCTGTTCCCAGCGGTTGGCCAGATGCTCGATGGCAAGCTCCGCGCGTCCCATGACGTCGCGGAAAGTCTCGGCGTCGCCGCCGTCGCGGTAGTCCGGGTCAAGGGCGGCCCAATACGCTTTGACGCGGGGGCGGCGATCCTCCGAGGTCGTGCCGACGCAGGTGGCGGGGGAAAGATAGGTAAATTCATGGATTTCCGGCCAGATTTCCATTTTCACAGCCGGATAGCGCGCCGATGTGGGCGCCGCCGTTTCCCATGCGCGGCGGAACGGGGAGGCGACAATCAAGTCGGGCGTGAAGGGAATTTTTTTCGCCAGCGCCTCCGCCTGCTCATAGCCCACCGCCGATAGCGGGAACGAGGAACGGTTCTCCGTCGGCATCCCCGCGTTCCCGATGCTCTGCGCATGACGGATCCAAAGAATTTCTTTCATATGCTTTCATCCTTAATCGATTTTCTGTTCCCGAAGTGTGGAATGATTATGCGCTGCATCTCCGCTTTCCGCACTTCACGCTTTTATACTAAACACTGTTAGAAAGCCTTGCTTTCTTATAGTGTTTGCATGAGACGGCATTTGCACCTTCGGTGCAAATGTAGTGTGCGCAGCACACGTCAACTGATTAAAGAATTTAATCAGTTGTTAGTATTACATTGCCCTTACCGAAATCCAGATCGTATGCAGGCACATGACGACGAGAATGACATAGAGGATTTTGCGAAACGCCTGCGCGGGGACGCGGCCTGCCGCTACATAGCCCGCCGAGACGCCCAGCAGCAGCCCCGGCAGGATATACGGAGCCTCGTGAAGCGCGGCGGTGAAATCCACGCCGCCGAGATAAAAAGTAGTCAGCGCAAGGATATTGCTCGCGGCGAAAAAAGTGCAGGCGACGGCGCGGATTTCCTCCGGCGTCAGTTTCGCGTGGGAAAGGTAAAGAATCAGCGGCGGACCGCTCATGCCCGTAGTGGTGGCCGACGTTCCGGCAATCATGCCGGTAATCAGGCTGTTCCGGGGGCGGATCTCCGCGTGGACGTGGAACGCCTGCATCAGTGTCAGCGAAATCAAGATCACGACGCTGACAACGAGCTTGAGCCAGACGCCGGGAATGATCTGGTAAATCCGAAGCCCTATGGGCTGCCCGATCAGCGCCCCGAGCGTGAGCCAGCCCACGAGGGCGAAAGGCGTATATCGGCGCAGCAGAATGCTCTGCGCCGTGTTGCCGAAACAGGCGACCAGCGCGACAACCAGGATCACAAGCTTCGGGTCGTAGAAATACATCAAAAGCGGCGAGGCGATCATGACGAGGCCGAAGCCCGTGGCGGACTGAAGGAACGCGGCGGCAAAGACGCAGGCCGCGGGCGCGAGATGCGACGCGAAGGCGGCGGCGGACAGGTCAGGCATCGATTTCGCCCGATGATGAAAATTCGCTCTCGATGGCGAATCCGTGATGCAGCGGTCCGCTGCCCCTGCCCATATCGAGACCGGCGGCAAGCGCACCGGCTACATAGGCCTTCGCGCGTTCCACCGCCTTCGGGAGCGTCATGCCTTTCGCGAGATTGGACGCGATGGCGGTGGAAAGGGTGCAGCCGGTACCGTGGGTGTTGTTCGTCGCGACGCGCTCGCCCTGAAAAACCTCGACGCTGTCCCGCGTGACGAGCACGTCGTCCGAGCGCGAACCTTGGAACGCGTGACCGCCCTTTGCCAGCACCGGGGCGCCAAATTGTTTGAGAACGCGTTTTGCCGCTTCAACGCGTGCGTCCAGTGTGTTGTAGTCTTCCATGCTTTTCGGCGCGCTTCCCGTGAGCTGATCCAGAACAAAAAGTTCCGGCAGATTCGGCGTGATGACTTCCGCCAGCGGGAAAAGCTTTTCTGCCAGAGCGTTCGCAGCGTCCTCCGCCAGGAGCCGGGCGCCGCTGGTCGCTACAATGACCGGATCGACGACGACATGCTTTGCGCCGTGGGCGGAAAGCCGCTCCGCAATCGTCCGTATCAAGCCCACGGAAGCGACCATGCCGACTTTCACCGCATCGGGACGGATGTCGGCGAAAACCGCGTCGATTTCTTCGGCGAGGAATTCCGGCGGGACTTCATGAATGCCCGTGACGCCCATCGTGTTTTGCGCGGTCAGCGCCGTGACCGCGCTCATGCCGAAGACTCCGTTCGCCAGCGCCGTCTTGAGGTCCGCCTGGATGCCCGCGCCGCCGGACGAGTCGCTCCCGGCGATAGAAAGTACCGAAGGCAGCCGCATATAGATTCCCCGCTTTCTCTTAATCCTATTCTTTCACTATACCATATTCTATTCCCGTCGGAAATACTTTGGCACAAAAAACAGCCCCCACCTTTTTCGTGGGAGCTGTTTTTTGCAGTAAATCAGGGAAGACCGGGGAATGAATTCACATACTGTATCTTGATATCGGGGAACGAATTGACGAATTGGATCGTGAAGTCGGGAAACGCGTCGACGAATTGCCATTTCCCGATTTCGTCGGGGAACGCGTCGACGACCTGCACCTTCAGGTCGGGGAAGGAATTGACGATCTGCACCTTGATGTCGGGGAAGGCATCGACGACCTTGACCTTGCCGGCGAGACGGATTCCCTTGTAGTAACCGTCGGAATTGATTTTCGACGCGGCGGACGCCGTGGAAACAACGAGCATGAGCAGCAGGCAGACGAGCAGACAAATACGTTTTTTCATGGGAAAACACTTCCTTTCTTATCTCCAGGGATCCTGTGACGCGGGGACGCGGATTCCGGGGAGCAGTCCAACATGGTTCCACAGGAACCATTCGCCCGTCGAGGGCTTTTTGCGGAGCGTGATCGGGCGCGGGCTGTCCGCGCCGCCGCTGCGGATGTAGAGGGTGGCATAGTTTTCCTGGTCGTAGCTGTGCACGCTGTCCGCGACGGTGACGCTGTACGGCTGGAGCGGCGTGTAGTTGTTGTCGGGCGTCGCGCCGTTGAAATGGGAACGCGCCACATAGTCCCGGTCGCGGAGAAGCTGATCCTTCAAAAGCTGGATTTCCTGCGCCGAAAGAGGGCCTTTCGGGCCGCGCAGGACGTTCAGCATCTCGATTCCCGTCGCTTGGTCCTCAGTGTAGCGGACGAGCGCGGCGACAGTCAGGGCCGCCGTTTCCTCCGGCGTCCGGCATGGCGCGACCTCCGCCGCCGACTGGGGCAGCGCGTCAAACTCCACGCGAACCCAATGTTCGGAACTTTCCAGCTTCATCGCGGCCTCGGCGCAAGGCGCGTAGCACAGGACAGCCAGCAACAGCCCAAACAGAATCGCAAACTTCATTCTCATGCCCCCTTTTATAGCGTGGGGAGTGGAGATAATCGCGTATTTATCTTCACTCCCCGCAATTTTTACAGCGTCCTGAACACGTCATGGATCATCCATAAAACTTTCTTCTGATCCACTGCCTTGATAATGCGCGCTTTTTGCGTGCCGTCCGGCTGCACGGTGATGTACGCCAGCGTCTGGCCGTAGGACGGCGAGTAAACGTCGTTCACGTCGATGGGCATCGTGACTTCCTCGGTGATGATCGACGGATTGATAATCAGCGCGGCGGTCAGCACGTCCCAGATGAACGTGGGGCCATTTTGGTTCTCAAGCCGTTCCGCCAGATAGTGCCGCGCCATCATCATGTTGAACTCGGGCTTTTTGATGAGTTTCTTGAATCCGAAAAAGTCCTCGCCCGTCAGCCGCATTTTTTCGCAGGCGTCCAGCGGAACGACAATCTGCTCTTTCCACGGCGCGCGCATGACCGCCTTCGCCGACTCCGGGTCGAACCAAATGTTGAACTCCGCCGCAGGCGTCACGTTGCCCTGCTGGAAATACGAGCCGCCCATGTAGGCGATGCGCTTTGCCATCGGCACAATCTCCGGCGCTTTTTCGATGGCTTTCGCGATGTTCGTGCAGGGACCGATGGCGGCGATGGTCACTTCGCCCGGATGCTCCTTGATGGTGCGGATGATGAAATCTTCCGCCGCCTCATCCACGGGGGCGAGGGTCGGCGCACTGCCGCCGTAGTTGTGGCGATAGGCGGCCTGCCAATCTTTCGGGCGCGCGTAGCCTGCCGCCCCATAATGGGAATCGTGGCCGCGCCCGAAGGTGCGCGTTTCCGTTTCAATGTTCGCGATGCGTTCCAGCGTCTCGGGGCGGGGCGTCCCCATCGCCACCGGCACGTCTTTGACGCCCATGCCCTCAAGCTGGCGAATCGTAAACGCGACGCCGTCTTCCGCCCATGTATTGCCCGGAACGACGGTCACGCCCAAAAGCTCCGTCTCCGGCGACCGCTCCAAGAGCATCATCGCCACGCCGTCGTCGAACATCTCCACCATATCCGCGTCGAGCAGCACCAATTCTTTCGCTTCGGCCGGCGCGGCGAACGCAAAAGTCGCCGCTGCGGCCAGCGAGCAGACCACCCGACAGCATTTCTTCCACTTCTTCAGCAAATTTTTCACTGGACATCCCTCCTGAGATATTGTAAAGTAAATTCGCAATATTTATATTACACCATAAAAGCGAAAAAAGGAATAGGAATTTAGTGTAATGCTTTATCACAGTAAAGAGGAGGGGCTTTGATGAACAAAAAATTTTTTGCGGCCTTGATGCTCGGCGCGGCGCTGGCAACGGGAACGCCGTCCGCTTCGGCGGCGGCGGTGGAGCCTGTCGGAGAAACGACGTTTCTTTACCTGAACACGCGGGAGGTTTGGCTGACAGAGGACGTGTCGGCCG
>JAGAZS010000360.1 GCA_017939945.1 Schwartzia sp. (in: firmicutes) | reverse complement strand
TCATTCTGTTGATTTCACTTAACCATTCTTCGCGTAATTCACGCGGAGCATTAACCTCCACCTGGCTGCCTTGACTAAGCAGCCAAATCAATATGCCCTTCCCGCTTACCTCCGCCGTAACCTCATATACGCCGTCCGCCACTTTTTTCGCCTTGGCCGTCGGCAGACGATCCAAGACGTGCTCGATGGAAGAGTCATGATATTTGAACCGGATGGTCTGCATTTTCCCGTCGTACATGTACTGCACCCGCTTGCGGAATTCGCCGTCATGGAACTTCGCATTGTGCGGGATACGAAATGATTTTCCGGTTTCCTTCAGGTCCGCCAGCCTGTCGATGCGGAAGGTGCGATAGACCTCTCCTTCGTCGGCGTCGTCATAGAGGGCAATCACATAGAAGTAATACTCCGAGAACATGATGGAGAGCGGTTTTACCGTGCGCTGATGAGAGACGCCGTCCTTCCGGGTATAGAAGAAGCTGATTTCCCGGTGGCGATGGATGGCCAAAGATATCCGCCACAAGGATTCCAGGAGCTTTTTCCCGTGCCGCAGGGGCACATAGGCGGCATATTCGCCTCGTATGATGTCCTCGGCAATGGCGCGGTCGCTCGGCGACGCCTGCGTCAGCAGTTTCTCGATCAGCCCGCGCAGCTCTGTTTTTTCCAGCGCCCGGCTTTCCAGGAGAATCTTGCACAGCGCCAGCGTTTCCTGATTGGTGAGCCATTCGCGCTCGAAGCGCGTCAGCCGATATCCCTTTGCGCCCCGATCATATTCAATGGTGGCGCTGACATGCACATCACGCCTGTCAGCCAGATAACTGCGGATATCTTCGATGTCCCGCTGAATGGTTTTCCCGCCGACGCCGTAATATCTGACCATGTCCTGCTTGTTCAGCAGCTCGCCGCGATTCAGCCGCTCAAAAATGTCCAGCAGCCGCAGCCCACGATCGCCTTTGTAGTCCAATATCGAATCCATATCGCTATCTCCTTTTCTATAATTATACATTCTTCTGTGGACATATTATGTCTATATATAAAATTTTACAAGATTATTTTTTCCTTTGCCCGAATTTGCGGATGAATGGCCGAGAAGTCTGTATTTTCCCAATTACAACATGTATGATGTATTGCAAAGGGCTGGCGCGGGAAGTTTTTCTTCTTGTGCCAGCCCATTTACGTCATCGCGAATTTTACGCTTATGTCTCAAAATCCTTGTCCTGCAAGAGAATTCCAAGCGTCCATTTCTTCTAATAAAAAAAACGTAGTAAAAATTTTTTACTATATTTTTTTCTTTTTCGCGTCAAACCATTGCACCGAATAAGGATTGGCGCATTCCGCAAAAACAAAATTGACGAAATCTTTCCCGGTGATTCCCAAAATATGTGTTCGATGCGTGAATAGAGGTACTTCCGGTCATTTTATGATATAATGGGATCGAGGTGATTGCGATGAACGCAACGTCCTGCCAGGAAATCCTGGATGCCATGGCACGTCATGAAATCTGCGGATATTATCAGCCGAAATACGACGCGACAACCGGAAAGCTCGCAGGCGCGGAGATCCTTGCACGATGGATCAAGCCGGACGGAAGCCTGCTATTGCCGCAATGTTTCGTTCCCATCCTTGAAACCTCCGAGTCCATCAACACGCTGGATTGGCTCATGGCGGAGGAAGCCTGCCACACGATCAAGACGCTCGGGCAGGATGCGATCCCGATTTCGATCAATTTTTCCCGATACCATATCCGGGAAGCGGATTTCTCTGCGCGTTTTTCCGAACTGCTCCAAAAACACGGGATTGACCCGGCGCTTTTGGAAATAGAAATCACCGAATCCGCCCTGATTGATGAAAACGAGCATATCCTGGAATGGATCAATCAAATCCATGCGCTGCATCTCAAGGTCGCACTCGACGATTTCGGAAGCGGCTTGTCCTCCTTGCAATTTATGAAGGATATGCCCATCGACATCCTGAAAATCGACAAATCCCTGCTCAACGGAAACTGCGCGACGGACAAAGAACGAATCGTTCTCGAAAGCATCTTTTATTTCGCCAACCGCCTGAACCTGGACACGGTGGCGGAAGGCGTGGAAACCGAGGAACAGCTTGGGTTCCTGAAAACCTGCGACTGCAAGAAGATCCAGGGGTTCTTCTTTGCGAAGCCCATGCCCGGCAAGGATTTTATCGACCTGTGCAAAAAGGACGCCGTGAAGAAGGCGGAATCGCTGGACATCCTTGAATTCCAGACTCCCGTGAGCGCAACGCAGCTCCTTCTGTCGGCCATCTTCCAAAAGTATCCGTTGGTCATATTTGCCAATTTGACAAAGAACAGTTATTACATGATGTCCTACGACAATTTCACGACGAAGGAATGCGCG
>JAGAZS010000359.1 GCA_017939945.1 Schwartzia sp. (in: firmicutes) | reverse complement strand
TTCTTGCCGTCGAGCATGTCAATTTCGAGGTGGCGGCCGGGGAATGCGTCGGCCTGATCGGCGAGTCCGGCAGCGGAAAGAGCACCGTCGCGCATATGATCGCCCGACTGCTCGATCCAACGGAAGGGCGCATATTGCTTGACGGCGAGGACGTCACGGACGCCGAGGCGCGGAGCATTTTCCGCACCGCCCAGATGATTTTCCAGTCGCCGCAGGAATCCTTTGACCCGCGCCGCACCTTGGGCGACGGCATCGGCGAGAGCCTTTTGAACGTCGGGCAGTCCCGCGCCGAGGTTCGCGAGAAAGTCGGGCGGCTTTTGGAGGCTGTCGGCCTTTCGCCGGATTTTGCGGAGCGCTACCCCCATGAGGCCAGCGGCGGGCAGTGCCAGCGGGCGGCCATTGCCCGCGCCATTGCGATTGGACCGAAGCTGCTGATTTGCGACGAGGCCACCAGTGCCCTCGACGTCACCGTGCAGGCGGAAATCGTCGCGCTGCTTTCGCGCCTGAGGCGGGAGCGCGGCATGGCGTGCCTGTTCATCTGCCACGACATCGCGCTGGCGCAAGATTTCTGCGATCGGTTTCTCGTCATGCACAAGGGGAAAATCGTGGAGGAGGGAACGCCGGACGAAATCATCCAATCGCCGAAACAGGCATATACGAAAATGCTGATTGAAAGCATTCTATAAGGAAGGAATATCGAATGAAAAATCTCAAGGAACGCATAAAAAACTATTGGGCGCGGCGCGTACCGTCGTTTGTGCGGCAACGGCTTCGGGAATTTGAGAGCGAAAAGCGCGGCCTTTGGCTTGCGGAAATCGCCCGCTATCTGCCGAAGGGGAAACCGATCCGGATTCTCGATGTCGGCACGGGGACGGGCTTTCTCGCCTGCCTGCTGGCCGCCGAGGGGCATACGGTCACGGGCATCGACCTGACGTCTGAGATGATTTCTCGCGCCGAGGAGTTCGCAAAGGCGGTAAAAGTTCCCGCAAAGTTTCTCGTGATGGACGCGGAATGCCCGAATTTCCCGCCGGAGAGCTTCGACGCCATCGTCACGCGGAACCTGACATGGACGTTGCCGGACTTGCAGAAAGCCTATCGTTCATGGCATGAGCTGTTGGCGAAAGGAGGGACATTGATCAATTTCGACGCTGATTATTGCCATGAATTTTCCGACGCGGAGGACCTCGCGCTGCTGCCGGACCACGCGCACAAGCTGATTCCCACAGATCTCGTCGCAGAAAACGATGAGATTACGCAAGAACTTTGCGCGTACCAAAAGCGGCGGCCCGAATGGGATCTGCGCCTTTTGCTCGACGCGGGCTTTTCCCGCGTCACGGTGGACGCGGGCGTATGGAAGCGCGTCTATCCCGTGCCGGACGAGTTTTACAACCCGACGCCGATTTTCACGATCGCGGCGGAGAAATGACAAGAAAGAAGGTTCAACATGAAAAAATTTTTTGCGCTGTTTTTCTCGCTATGCCTTGCCGCGGGGCTTCTCGCGGGCTGCGGCGGGAGCGGCGGCGAAAAGGCCGTTTCGATGAAAAAAATGACCGTGGGCGACACCACCTTCAATCCCGAGAACGCCGAGCCGAACGTCAACCCTCACGAAAGCTACGCGGGCTGGGCCTGCATTCGCTACGGCATCGGCGAGACTTTGATCCGTTATTCCGACAAGATGGAGGTCGAGCCGTGGCTAGCGAAGTCCTTTGAAAACATCGACCCGCTGACATGGAAGCTCACCCTGCGGGACGGCGTGAAGTTCCACAGTGGGCGTGCGATGGACGCCGCCGCCGTCAAGGAGTGCCTCGAAGCACTGGCGAAAAACCATGACCGGGCGCCGAAAGACTTGATGATTGATTCCATCGAGGCGGACGGGCAAACGCTGACCATCAAGACGAAAGAGCCGCGCCCCGCGCTGCTGAATTATCTCGGCGATCCCTACGCCTGCATCGTCGATGTCAAGGCAGGCGTCAAGGACGGCATCGTCGCGGGCACCGGCCCTTATATTGCCGTCGAATGCAAGTCCGGCGACCATCTGACGCTGAAGAAAAACGCGAATTATTGGAACGGCACGCCGAAGCTCGACGAGCTGACGATCAAAACCATTTCCAACGGCGGCACGCTGTCGGCTGCGCTCCAGTCCGGCGAGATCGACGCGGCTTACGGCATGGCCTATGAGAGCTATCCGTTGTTCCAAAACGACAAGTTTCATTTCTCTCAGGTAGCAACCTCCCGGGCGTTCTTCCTTTGGATGAACTACCGGAGCCCGATTGTTTCCGATCCCGCCGTCCGCAAAGCGATTGCCATGGGCGTCAACAAGGAGGGCTTCGTCAAGACGCTGCTCCACGGCAACGGCTACCCCGCACAGGGCGTTTTCCCCGCCGGGTTCGCCTTCGGCGGCGACAAAACGAAAACGGAAAGCTACGACCCCGAGGGCGCGAAAAAAGTCCTCGAAGCCGCCGGATGGATCGATACGGACGGCGACGGCATTCGCGAGAAGGACGGGAAGAAGCTGACGGTTCGCTGGCTGACCTATCCGAGCCGTCTGGAGCTGCCGCTGCTCGCAGAGTCCGCGCAGGCGGAACTGAAAAAGATCGGAATCGACGTGGAGGTGAACAGCACCGCCAGCCACAACAAACTCCGCAAAGATTCCGCGGCGTGGGACGTCTACGCCAGCGCGATGGTCACGGCGCCCACGGGCGATCCGGAGTATTTCTTCGCCTCCTGCTGTCTCGACAGCTCTCCGGTCAACAACGGCCACTTCCACAGCGACAAGCTGGAAGCGCTGGCCAAGGAATTGTCCGTCGAATTCGATCCGGCGAAGCGCGCGCGGCTCGCCGTCGATATGCAGCAGGCCATTCTCGACGACAACGGCTATGTCTTCTGCTCGTTCCTGCAAATGAGCCTGATCTCGAAGAAAAACGTTGTTGGCTATAATGCGCATCCCTGCGATTATTATCAAATCACGGCGGAAACGGACAAAAAATAGCCGCATGATTATTTCCCGTGATTAGGGGCTGTCACAGGAAGAAGATTTCTTCATGCGGCATCCATTTTTGTAATCGAGAAATATTCTGTCAAATCTCAAAACGCTTGTCCTGCATGGAATTTTTCCATGGTTGCTTTTGCTGTGAAAAAAATGGAGTCAAAAATTTTGACTCCATTTTTTTATGTAACCCCCCTTTATGCAGGCGCAGCTTGCAACAATAGAACATGGCATGAAACTTTTTCTCGCACTTTGTTTTATATCAAACGATTATTCCTTCGTTCGATTCATTTTTCTTGACACTGTTTCCGTCACGCATTATCATTAATTTAATGAAGAATTCACTTTTTAATTCTTATCTTCGACCCAAATTTTAAATAAAATTTTGACCGAAGATACGCCTGCTACGCAGGCTACATCCGAGCCTGCGGCTCGGATGACGTCTCATAAATCTCCGTAAGAAATAAAATTTCTAACGGAGATTAGTATGATAAGAGAGGGAAACGGATGGATATGAAGGAAAAGCTGGCCGCGGTGATTCTCGCGGCGACGAAGCGGGGAATCGC
>JAGAZS010000358.1 GCA_017939945.1 Schwartzia sp. (in: firmicutes) | reverse complement strand
TGCCGGTTTATTTTTAATGGTTATGACTACGGTCGCTTTCGCAAAGATGCCTCGCGAAGAAATGTATATAGGCGGTGTCGGCGCCGGAGTCTCCCTTGGTTATGTAAAACAAGTTTACGGAGAGCCGGCTGATATAAAGCGGTTTAATGGTGAAGGCATAAGAGCCGTGACGTTTGTCTATTCAGATACCTTCTCTATTACCGGAAGAACGGGAAGTCGCGATAATCGCCCGGAAGAAGACATGATTGTTGTAGGATTTACATGTACTGATCCGTATTTGGCGACAAAAGGCGGTATCAGGGTCGGCATGTCTTACGAAAATGACGTTGTTCGCAAATATGGATCCGGTCGGGCGTTCACGAATCGGGACGGTGAACTGATGTATATCTATGACGGAGATCGTGGGATGCAGTTCTGCTTTTATGTAGATGACGATGGCGATACAATCCGGAAGATATATCAAGGCACTGAATGGTAATCCCTGGCTTATTTACACGTTTCTTTTGCAGCGGAATAGAGGATACGTGTATTCTTCCGGAAGATTTTAAAACCAAAATTGTTTCACGTGAAACAAACGAACATAACATGAAAATATTATGAAAAGCTAATCGCGATCCAACGCGGGGATTCCCCTATAATGGTATGTAAGCTGTCTTTGTCGGCCTTGCTGTGCCACGGGATACGCAGGCCATTGGTATTCGAGGCATATATATGACGATGAGAATAAATTATAATGCGGGACTGGCAGAGAAGAATGGGTAGTTTTGGTTTGGACAAGGCTTTTTTTGCAAAAAAATAAAAATCAAGTCTTGTTCGACGATTCTTTTATGATATGATTAAGAATACGCTGAACAAGATATAAGGAGAATGATTGCTATGAAAGTTATATTGCAGCAGGACGTGAAAGGCACGGGCAAGAAGGGCGAGGTTATCGAGGTTTCGGAGGGCTACGGGCGGAATTTCCTGCTCCCGAAGAAGCTGGCCGTGCTTGCCAACGCGCAGAACGTGAATCTCGCGAAGCAGAAGGCCGGCTCGGAGGCTCACCGGAAGGCGCAGGAGGCCGACGAGGCGAAGCTCCTGGCGTCGCAGCTTGCGAAGGCGGAGGTCACCGTCGCCGTCAAGGTTGGCGAGGGCGGAAAATTGTTCGGCTCGGTTTCCGGCAAGGACGTTTCGGAGGCTCTGAAAAAGGAGCACGGCGTTGAGATCGACAAGCGGAAGATCTCGATTACGCAGGAGGTCACGGGCGTCGGGGATTACGAGGCCGTGATCAAGCTGCACCCCGAGGCGTCGGCGAAGGTTTTGGTTCATGTTACGGAAGGCTGATATTTCATGAAAAGCCTGTTCAATTTTTTCCGGCGGGATCCTTCGCCGGAAGATAAAGACGGCTATATGACGGAGCCGGAGCATCCCCTGGATCGGGAGATCGACGCGCTCTACGGGATACTGGCGGATATCCTCGGTTCGGACAAGCTGGTTATCAAAGCGGGCAAGATGGACGCCATGCGTTTTATGCGTTCCCCTCGGCGAGGGGAACGCGTTCTTGCGTTGGAACGAATTATTCTTGAAAATCCTACAATTGAGACCATTCCTTCCGACACGGAAATCCCGAAGCTCCTGACCGAGCTTTCGGAGCGCATCGCCGACCTGATGGCGCGGCGCTCGCTGGAGGACAAGATCGAGAAAAAGATCGCCGAGAAGCTGGAAGAAAATCATCAGGACTACGTCAAGGATATCCGCATGCAGGTGCTGGACGAGGAAAATCCGCAGAAGGAATCGCCGCAGGCGAAGAATCGGCGGGAGGCGCTCGAAAAGCTGGACAAGGTGAAGCTGACCCAGTCGGTGATGGAGCTTTTGCGTCCGCAAAACCTGAGCGAGATCGTCGGGCAGCCCCGCGCGGTCCGTTCGCTCCTGGCGAAGCTCTCGTCGCCGTATCCGCAGCATCTTCTTTTGTACGGGCCGCCCGGCATCGGCAAGACGACGGCGGCGCGTCTCGTGCTGGAGCAGGCGAAGCGTGTCGAGATGTCCCCGTTTGCGGAGGACGCGCCCTTTGTCGAGACGGACGGCACGACGCTACGCTGGGACCCGCGGGATATGACGAACCCGTTGATCGGCTCGGTCCACGATCCGATTTATCAAGGCGCGCGGCGCGACCTTGCCGATATCGGCGTGCCGGAGCCGAAGCCCGGTCTTGTTACCGACGCGCACGGCGGCGTCCTTTTCATCGACGAGATCGGGGAAATGGACGTGATGCTCCAGAACAAGCTGCTGAAGGTGCTGGAAGACAAACGGGCGTATTTCGAGTCCACCTATTACGACCCCACCGACCCGAAGGTGCCGCCGTATATCAAGAAGCTGTTCGACGAGGGGGCGCCCGCCGATTTCGTATTGATCGGCGCGACGACGCGGGAGGCGCGGGACATCAGCCCTGCACTTCGTTCCCGCTGCGCGGAGATTTACTTCGAGCCGCTGACGCCCGCGCATATCGTCCGCATTGTCGAGATCGCCGCGAAGAAACTGGACGCGGCGCTGGCGGAGGGCGTAGCGGCGCTGATCAGCGACTATACGGTCGAGGGGCGCAAGGCGATCAATATCCTCGCCGACGCGTACAGCTTCGCGCTGGAACGCTCCGAGGAAGGCGCGCCCGTCGTGATCGGCAAGGAGGACATTTACGAGGTGGCGCAGGTCAGCCGTCTCTACCAGTATGTCAAAGACCGCTCGTCGGAAAATCCGGAGATCGGCCACGTTTTCGGGCTCGGCGTTTCGGGATATCTCGGCTCGGTCATCGAGATCGAGGCCGTGGCTTTTCCCGCCAACGAAAAAGGGAAAGGGACCGTGCGATTCAACGAGACGGCGGGCAGCATGGCGAAGGATTCCGTGTTCAACGCGGCTTCCGTCGTGCGCCGCATGACCGGGCTGGAGCTGTCCGATTACGATCTGCATATCAACGTGGTGGGCGGCGGAAATATCGACGGCCCGTCGGCGGGCACGGCGATTCTCGCGGCGATTACCAGCGCACTGACAAAGCGCCCGATCCGGCAGGACGTGGCGGTCACCGGCGAGATATCCCTTTACGGGCGCGTGCGGCCCGTGGGCGGCGTGTTCGAGAAGGCTTACGGCGCGAAACAGGCGGGCATGAAGACGCTGGTGATTCCTTCGGAAAACAAGAAGGATATTCCCGAGTCCCATCTGGGGCTTTCGATACATCCGGTGGAGACGGCGGAGGAAGCGTTCCGGCTGCTCTTCGCGGACGGATGGAAGGAAGGTGAAACAGCCGATGGCAATGATTGAGCGCATACCGCCGCAAAACATCGAGGCGGAGCAGGCGGTGCTCGGCGCGATGCTTTTGGAGAAGAAGGCCATCGTCGCGGCGACGGAGCTGCTGAAACCGGACGATTTTTACCGCGAGGCGCATAAACTCGTCTTTGAGGCGATCGTCGAGCTTTCCCAGCGCGACGAGGCGGCCGACCTCGTCACCGTCGTCGAGCAGCTCAAGAAAAACGAAAAACTGGATAAGGCGGGCGGCATCGCGTTTGTCACTTCCCTGGCGAATGCCGTGCCGACGGCGGCGAATGTCAAATACCACGCGAAGATCGTGCTGGAAAAGGCACAGCTCCGGAACCTGATCAACACGACGACGGAGATCGCGGGCGAGGCTTACGAGGACGTCGAGGAAATCGGCGCGCTGATGGAAAAGGCGGAAAAGGAAATCCTGAAGGTGACGGGGCGCGGCACGTCCTTCGATTTCACGCCGATCGGCAAGCTTGTCATCGACGTGTTCGACAAGGTCGAGAAGCGCTCGCAGGAAAAAAACGCGCTGACCGGGCTCGCGTCCGGATTCCGCGATCTCGACCGCCTGACTTCGGGCCTCCAGGCCTCTGACTTGATTCTTGTGGCGGCGCGCCCGTCGATGGGAAAAACGGCGTTCACGCTGAATATCGCCACTTATGTGGCGGTGAAGCTGAAGCAGCCCGTGGCTTTCTTCTCGCTGGAAATGTCTAACGTGCAGCTCGTCCAGCGCATGCTTTGCGCCGAGGGTGGCATCGACTCGCAGGCGCTGCGGTCGGGAGAGCTGACGGACGATGACTGGAAACGGCTGATTATCGCGTCCGACCGTTTGACGAAGGCGCCGATCTATATCGACGATACGCCGGGCATTACCGTCGCGGAGCTTCGAGCCAAGGCGCGCCGCATCAAGTCGGATCACGGGCTTTCCCTCGTGGTCATCG
>JAGAZS010000357.1 GCA_017939945.1 Schwartzia sp. (in: firmicutes) | reverse complement strand
TGGACAATACGAGTCTCGGCATGATCCGCCAGCTGCAAAAGGTCTTTTACGATGAGCGTTACACGGCCTGCGAGTTCGACTATCCGATGGATTACGTCGGCTACGCGAAAAGCTTCGGTATCGAGGCGGAGGAGGTCTCGACGCCCGACGACTTCGCGGCGGCGTTTGACACGGCGCTGGCGTCAAACGAGCCGCGGGTCATCGTGCTGCATATCCACAGGAGCTTCGTCGAACCGATGACAAAGGGCGGGGCACGAATCAACGAGTTCGTAGATTTCAAGTAAGCGAGGCGATAGGAGTGCTTCAGGTTTACACGGGCGCGGGCAAGGGGAAGACCACGGCGGCGATGGGGCTCCTGGTCCGCGCGCTGGGCGCGGGGATGCGCGTTTATATGATGCAGTTCATGAAAGGGCTTGCCTACAGCGAGCAAGACGTCTTGCGCGGCTTCGCGCCGCGCGTCGTGCTCTCGACTACGGGCAAGCCCTTTTTCGTCGCGAAGGAAGGAATGCTCTCCGAGGAGGAACGGGCGGCGTGGGGCGACGGCGTCGTGATTTTCGAACCGGGGAAGCCGCCGAAGGATTATGTGGAAATGATCGAGGCGGGTTTCGACGAAGCGGCGCGGGAAATAAAATCGGGCAAATACGGCCTCGCGATTCTTGACGAAGTGAATGTGGCGCTGTTCTTCGGGCTTTTGGACAGGGCGCGCGTTGAGAAGCTTCTTGACGAAGCGCCAAAGGAAACGGAATTGGTCTTGACGGGCAGGAACGCGCCGGACTGGCTGATGGAGCGTGCCGACCTCGTGACGGAGATGCGTGAGGTCAAGCATTATTATCAAAAGGGCGTCGAAGCGCGCAAAGGAATCGAAAATTAAGATTTTGAGGTGAAATCTATGCCGATGTTTCGGCGGCCTATGCTGGTGCTGGCGGCGGTCGCGCTGGCGGTGCTTCTTGCGGGCGCGATGCTGTTCCGCGATACGGCGGAGGAGGCCGTGCCGCTGGATGCCGGCGTGCGTCCTGCGGAGGAACAGCAAATCACGGTTTATGTCAGCGGCGCGGTGGCAAAGCCGGGCGTCGTCGCGATGAAAAAGTCGGAACGCGTGGAGCAGGCCATCGCGGTCTGCGGCGGCGTGCTGCCCCAAGCCGACCTCGCAAACGTGAATCTCGCGCAACCGTTGAAGGACGGAATGCAGATCCGCGTACCGGAGCGAGCCGATGCGGGCGGTAGCGCAGCGCACATGGCGCAAAACGACGGGAAAATCCATATCAACACGGCGGACGAGAAAAAGCTCGACGAGCTGCCGGGCATTGGCCCAACCATGGCAAAACGAATCGTAGAGTACAGGAACGAGCACGGTCCGTTTGAATCCATAGACGACTTGGCAAAGGTACGCGGTATCGGTCCGGAAAAGTTGGAAAAGATACGGGAAAAGGCGGAACTGTAAGAAAGGATTGCATAGTGACACAAATTACAGATGTGACGGAGGAATACAAAAATACTGCCAACCCCGAAGATGGGATTTTGGCGTTTCAGGATGGATATGAGCAAGAATCGCACGCGGACGAAATCGAAACAGCGCGTTGGCTGTATAAGACCTTTGGCGGGAATTTGATACTACTAAAGGAAAGCCAACGGCAAGGCGTTAAGACAGCGGATTATTTGTGGAATGATCGGCTGTGGGAGAGAAAGGGCATTTCGTCAAGTAAATATGGGACGATAGATTTGCGAATCCGGAAAGCATATGGACAAATCATGGAGAAGCGTGGCGGCATAGTGTTAGATTTTTCTGCCTGCAGGTTAAGAATGGAGAAAATCATAAGCTATACCACTAAAAGCTTGAAAGAACGTGCGCATGGACAAACAGATGTTATCATCAAACATGGATCATCATATAAAGTTCTGCGGGCAAAAAAATAATGAGCGCTGTCGACCCCGGTCCCGAACCGGACCAGGATGCAACGCTCATTTCTGATTATTTTATAGCATATTCACTGTACATTTGCAAGTTATTTTTTGATTGGAGGGGGCACACGCATGAAAATCGGGCAGCAGCAGCTTTCTTTTTTGTGCGTGCTGCTTTTTTCCGCAGTTCTTGGAATTGTCGCGGCGGAGCGTTTTGCGGAAGGTGCGCCGTCGTTTGTTTTTGGCGGGCTTCTTTTGGCGGGGATTGTGCTTTTGCTGTGGTCGGCGCGTCTCGTCCTGGCGGGGAGCGCGCGAATCTGGGGAGCGGCGGCGCTCCTCTTTTTTGTGCTCGGAATGGTGCGCGCACTGATGGTTTTGCCGATTCCTGCCGATGATATTTCCCGATGGGAAGGGAAAATGGCGTATGTTTCCGGCGTATTGCGCGAAGCGCCGCAAATCACGCCGACGCCGGAGGGCGTGCGCGTCCGCTATCTGATCGGCGTCCGACGCGCGGATTCGGAGGACGCGACGGGCGGGATCTATATTTACGCGACGGAAAAAAGCGAAAAAGAGGTCACGGCGCAAATCGGGGATATGATTTCGGCGCAGGGGCGCGTGCTCAAAATCCGCGGCTACAAGAATCCCGGCATGATCGATATCGAACAACTGATGCGGGCGCGGGGCGTGACGGCACGGCTGCACGCCGGAAAAGCCGGCGTTGATGTCAAACCGGCGGCAGGCGGATTTTTGCGAAGCGTTGAGGATGTCCGCGCCCATTACCGTGCGAAGATGCGCGAGGCGATGCCGGAAGCGGACGCGGCGGCGGTCTTCGCGATGGTGTTCGGCGGATATGAAGGAATCCGTCCGGAATTGGTCGACGCGTTCACGACCACGGGGCTTGTGCATATCCTGTCCGTTTCCGGCTCGCATATCACGCTTTTGGCAGGGCTTGTCGCGTGGCTCGCGTCGGCGTTTTCGCTTCGCCGCGGTTTTGCGGCGGTGCTGGTCGCCTTTGCGGTTTTCGGCTATTCGGCGCTCTCCGGTTTCGTCGCGCCCGCTGTGCGTGCTGCAATCATGGGCGGGCTTTCGTTTTTCGCGCTGGCGAGAGGTCGGGAATATGACGGGCGACGAATCCTTGTGGTGACGGCGCTTGCCATGCTTTTTGTCTCGCCGCTTCTGCTATACGACGTCAGCTTTCAGCTTTCGTTCGCTTCGACGGCGGGTTTGCTTTGCCTTTCTCCGCGTTTTCGGGAATGGGTGTTGTTCACCCCCCTGCCCCGTCCCCTTCGGGACGGATTGGCGCTGACATTGGGCGCGCAGCTTGCGACGATTCCGATTTGCGCCTGGTATTTCCACGCCGTTTCTCTTTCGGCGTTCATTGCGAATCTCGTCGTCGTGCCGATTTTAGAGCTTTTGATGGTGGCGGCGCTTTTCGCGGGGCTGCTTGCGCTCATTCTGCCGTTCCTTGCCCGCGTCGTGTTCGCGATGGACAGCCTTTTGCTCGGACTTTCCTATGAATTGACGCGAATGCTCGCAGCGCTTCCGATGAGCCGCGTTTATTTGCCGCCAATCAATATCGGCACGGCGGCAATTTATTACGCGCTGCTGTTTTACTGTATGCAAACGGAAGAAGTGCGGCACGCCGTTTATTTGCGCTTGCGCGCGTTGCCGTGGCAATGGATTTTTCCCGCCTGCGGGGCGCTGCTTTTGGCCTTCGCCGTCAGAAACGCGATGCGTCCGGCGGAGTTGACCGTGCATTTCATCGATGTCGGGCAGGGCGACGCGGCCCTTGTCGTGACGCCCCACGGCCGCGCGTTCATGATCGACACGGGCGGCGTGCGGGATGCTGTTTTCGACCTCGGCGGGCGCGTCGATGTGCCGTATCTTTTGCAGTATGGCGTCACCGAACTCGACGCGGCGTTTTTGACCCACGCCCACGAGGATCACGCGGCGGGACTGGCGGGCATTTTACGGCGGCTTCCCGTCGGGCGCGTACTGACAGCGGCGGAAGGGCAGCCCGCTTATCAGGCGTCGCTGGGACTGTCGGCGGCGGAACTGGCGGCGACGCCGTTCATAGCCGTCGAGGAAGGAACGCGGCTGACACTGGACGGCGTGACCGTCGACGTATTGTTCGCGCCGGACGCGTCAAAACACGGACGTTCGGGCAACGAGATCAGCAACGTATATCGCGTTTCTTACGGCAAGGCGTCGTTCCTGTTTACCGGCGATCTGGAAAAAGAACAGGAGGCAAAGCTCCTCGAAAAAGCGTCGGGCGCGCTTCAGAGCACGGTGCTGAAGGTCGGTCATCACGGCTCGAAAACCTCGACGTCCGCCCCGTTTCTCTCCGCCGTCGCGCCGCGCTGGGCGGTCATCGACGTGGGCGCGGGCAACCGCTTCGGGCACCCGTCGCAGGAAACCTTGGACGCGCTTTCTGCCGCAAATGTGAAAACCTACCGTACGGACAGGGACGGCGCGATCGTGTTCCGGACGGACGGAAATTCGATGCGGGTAGAAACGTATATAAAAAGGAAATAGCTTGTGCGTAGGCCTTGTATATAGTATGATGAAATCAAGGATGGGGTGAGGAAATGACGGAGAAAGAAAAATATCGGCAGGTTTGTCGGGAAGCGGCGGCTACCGGGATTGCGCTGCTGATCCTGATTGTCTTTTGGCTGTTCGCAGGCTTCGGTCTTTCGGGCAGCACGATAACGATTTTCCGGCTGCCGCTTTGGGCGGCGGTGTCCACCGTGGGCGTCTGGCTTTTCGCTATCGTGTTGGTCTGGATTCTGACGAAATTCGTGTTCAAGGACATGGATTTGGGGGATGAGCGCCATGATTGATACGGGACGTCCCGAAGCGCTTTTGCCGCTGGCGCTTTTCATGGTCGCGATGCTGGGCATCAGCTTCTTTGTACGCTGGCAGGCACAGGCAGGCGAAGGCGGATTTCTCCGCCATTATTTCGTCGGAAACCGCGATCTCGGCGGCTTCGTGCTGGCCATGACCACCGTCGCGACATACAGCTCCGTCAGCTCGTTTGTCGGCGGTCCCGGCATGGCCTGGAGCGTCGGCTTCGGCTGGATTTACATGGCGGTGGTTCAGGTCACGGCGGTCTTTCTCGTGTTGGGCATTTTCGGAAAGCGCGTTGCGCTGCTGGCTCGAAAATTCGGCGCCGTGACGGTGGTGGACATCCTACGGCGGCGTTTTCGCTCCGACACATTGGCGGCTATGGCGGCATTCATCATCGTGCTGTTCTTTTGCGCGACGATGACCGCGCAGTTCGTAGGCGGCGCCAAGCTTTTCGCCGCGGTCACCGGCTACAGCTACGAGCTGGGGCTGGTTCTGTTCGGACTTACGGTAGTCGTCTACACGACCATCGGCGGCTTTCGGGCGGTGGCCATCACCGACGCCTGCTGCGCGATCATGATGATGATCGGCATCGTACTTCTTTTCTATTACGTCTTGGAAATGGGCGGCGGTTATGCGGCTATCATGAATCATATCGCGACAAACCAGCCGAAAATGCTGGATCCGTTCTCCGGCGGGAAAATGCCTGCGGGGCTTTACCTGACCCAATGGATTCTCGTCGGCATCTGCACCATCGCGCTGCCCCAGTCCGTGGTACGGGGCATCAGTTACCGCGACACGAAAAGCCTTCACCGCGCGATGATCATCGGCACCGTCGTCGTCGGCTTCATGAATATCGGCATCAATTTCACGGGCATCCTCACGCGCGGCGCAATGACCGGCCCCGTGGCCAGCTACGGCGGCATCGACAATATCATCCCCATCACGATTGCCACCGTCATGCCTCCGACGCTGATCGGCCTTGCGATTGTCGGTCCCATCGCGGCGTCCATTTCAACGATTTCGAGCCTGCTGCTTGTCGGCTCCTCCGCGATTGTCAAGGACGTCTATCTGCATTATCGGGAGACGCAGGGCAAAACGACCTCCGACGCGTCGCTCCGTCGGCTCAGCATGACGGTAACGGCCATCCTCGGCGTTGCGGTGTTCCTGATTGCGCTGACACCGCCGAGCCTGATCTGGCTGATCAATATGTTTGCCTTCGGCGGACTGGAAACGGCGTTTTTCTGGACACTGCTGCTGGGGCTTTTCTGGCGGCGGGCAAATCGTCTCGGCGCGTTCCTTTCGATGGGCGGCGGCACTCTCGTCTATTGCCTGGCGCAGGGGATGGGATTCAAGATCATGGAACTGCACCAGATCACCATCGGCATTTCCCTGTCGCTGATCCTGTTTTTGATCGGTTCTTTCCTCGGAAAGCCGGAACCGAAGGAAGTCCTGCAGGAATTCTTCCCCGATTGAAAACATCTTGCGTTTCGATAAAAAAACTCGTATCATTATTTACGGTTAATATTTAAAACAGGCGAGGGAGCGGAAGAGATGGCTTCGATAAAGCTGGAACTGGACAGCGCCGAGATGATGGCTCGGAAGCGGCTGGCGCGGCGCATTGTAGATTTCGAGACGATTTACGTCCTGCACCGGGACGACCGTAAAGGATATCTTCTGCTTTTGGCGCTCGAGGAAGAACGATGGAGGATTCTCGAAAGCATTTCGCTGGATCATTCCAAAGACCGCATGGAGGAGCTTCATGAGATGCCGATTGACAAGGAAGGCATCGAGGTCATCCGCATGGCGCTCAAACATTGGCTGGCGGAGAAACCGCCGGGACGTCCGGCGAAATACGATCCCGACCGCGAAGGGCAGGAAATTTTCGTCTATCATGTATACGGCGGCAAGACCATCCGCGCCATCGCGAAGGATATGCAGATGGGGCCGGCGACAGTGCAGAAGCTTTTGAATCGCGTGCGCTTCAAAGTCGCCGATCGGTTCGTGGAAGGCG
>JAGAZS010000356.1 GCA_017939945.1 Schwartzia sp. (in: firmicutes) | reverse complement strand
TCCAATTGCGCTTTGTTTTTATACAGCTTGGAAACCACGGTGTACCTCGGGCCGAATTTTTCCCCGCGCTTTTTCATTTCGAAATTCGTCCGTCATCAAGTGAGAATGTCACATACCTGTCGTCAACTTTGCATTTCCATTTCAAAGAAATCTCCTCCTTTTCTATCCGTCTTAAAAATTTTGGCAAGATTCTTTCCGGATCACGTGAAAGCGTAATCCGGAAGCGGGCCGACCTCAAACGGGCATTTAAAAAAGAGTTTTTGCGGGAAGGTAAAGGGACAAAATCCGTTGAATATCATTTCTTCTGACTGCTCCATGCAATCCACGATGGCGTCCATATAGTCCGGTAAATATTTTTTGAAAATCCATGCCGGTGAATCCTGCTGCAGAGGGATGAGCCAAATACAGTCCAGAAAAATGGTGATGGCTGTCGAGTCTGTCAGGAACGGAATGGATTGCTCAGAGGCATAAAGTTCCTCCGGTTCGACAATGACGGCATCCATATAATAGAGCATAGCCTCCCCCGCCGGAGTTTTAACCATCAAATGTTGGAAGCCGGTTGCTTCCGGCCGGCGTTCCCTAAAAAATTTTTCCGGGGATTCATCGGCTTGCAAATAGTCCGAAGAACGAAAAAAAGAAAAGAAATAAGATGCGCTCGAGTCTTTTTTGATTTCAACAATGGTGAACTTGTTTCGGTTACGCATTATGCTTTCCTCCGTTAATCGAAATTATTTGATGCGTTGTTATGAATCGGCAAGCTCCGGTTGACAACAACGCATTCCCTCGAGTCGGGATTCGGACGTTCCGAACTCGACTAGACAATTTTACCGCAAACCGGTGACGGCCCGGGCGAATTTTGGAAAAAATATTTTTGGTTGGGACGCCATGGCAATATTGGAAATGGCGTGTGGGTTGGATCATGTGGCAGGGAGCGAAACGGTCAATGCAGATCCTGGAATAAGCTCAACTGTTCCGCCTCTTGTTCCACGCGAAGCAGTTTCATTTTTCTTGTCGTCACTTTGTCGGCGTTCTCCGGTTGGCCGATCAGGAGCGGCGAATTCTTGACGTGTTGGCGGAGGAACGTTTCCACGCTTTTCGGGTTGAAGTTCGCGTAGCAATATCGGCATCCGTGACAGCAGGTGTTGTACTGGCCGATGTCGATGCTTTCCGCGCAGCCGCATTCCGGGCGCTGGTTGGAGTCCTTTTTGGCGCGAATCGCGTAGCCCGTGATTTTTTCGATCAGCTTCGGGTCGATGCAGCAGTTATGTTCTATGCCGTATTTTTCCAGATCGATGGCCTCGGCGCAGGTCTTGATCGTTAATCGGTTCGCCCGTGCGATGCGGGAAAATTCCTGCGCCAGGGTTTCCATTTCCGCAGAGACACAGGGGCGGCTTCCAAGTCCACGGGTATTGTTTTCCACTTTGGGGTACGGGTCGAAGTAGCTGAACACGACGCTCTCAACGAAGGGGGCAAGTTCTTTCGCCAGCCGGCCAAATGATTCCACATGCCAGCGGACGTCGTATACCGGCGAAAGGAGAACGGGATCGTAACGCCAGATGACTCGCTCGTTTCCGATGGCGTCGGACAACGTTTGTAGGGTGTGAATCCGCTCGCCGAGGTTCGGGAGGTTTTGCTCGACGTCTTTTCCGTAAGCGTTCAACGTGTATTGGAAATAAAAGGGATAAGTTTCGCCTATTTCCGCCAGGTGACGCAAAATCGGCCGGGGATTCTTTGTCCAGAAGACGATGCAGTCCAGAACCGCGGGGGATAATTCGATCTTGCTGACTTGATGATAGTTCATCGGGTTTCGTACCAATACATAGCCATCCCGCAGCCGGTTCATAAACCAATCGGGGAAAAAGGCAGGAATGTCCGTCCGACGGCTTGCACTCAAGATCATAGCTGTTCACATCCTTTCTGAAATATAGCGTAGCTGAACCAATGTTTTTCCTGATGGGTGTGTCGTATGTCCAGTTTTTCCGCGCTTTTGAGCAGGGATAGGCCGCCGAGCGGCACGGCATGGATTTTCGGCGGAACGACGCATTCCATGATTGGATAGTTGGCAAGCAGCTGCTGGATTGCGCCCAGCACGTTTCGGTTTTTCTCTTTTCCCGGCTCCAGCAGGATCAGCGTCCCCGGCTCCTTGAGTTTGTTCATCAGGACAAGGGGCAGCGATTTCGGTTTGTCAGATGACGTGGTTTCATTGCAGTTCAAGACGTTGCTTTCCATGACCAAGTCATATTGCCCTTTTTCGCATGCCGCGTAGTTGTATATATCTTTTTGGTCAACCCGCAGATTGATCCGCAGATTGTCTGTCTGGACGGAGCTCCTGTAGGTTGCGTCCAGGCTTTGCATAATTTTTACAAAAGACGATTCCCTCTCCACGGCGCAGCAGTCCAGGACAAATTCCCGGTCGGGGTTGTCCCGAGCCAGCAGTGAGAAAAAACACCACAAAGAAAAGGTGGAAGTGCCGGGGCCTGCGCCGAGATCCAGAACCTTCAGTTTCGTTCCCAGGCATTGTTTTTGCAGGAGGTTCCAAAGGGGTAGCCATATCTTGAAGAAATTCGCCGGCATATACGCCAGGAGATAATTGTCCGCTCTTTCGCCCTGGTAACCGGTTTCCTGTCCATCGGAGTATATGATGTTTTGTTCCTTGATTGCCTACAGCTGGTCTTCCGGCATGTTTTCCAAAGCGGTCACATGGAACCAATCCAATATGCTGTGGATCAGCGATTTCGGCATATCCAGCGGACGCATGCAGTTCTGCTCATTGTTTGGCAGGATATCGGCGAGCCGCTGGTAACGCAGGGGCTGGCAGGAGTCTTTCGGTGACGCTTTGCTTTTTGCTGTTGCCAGTTGCTCTTCCGTCAAAAAGCATTCCTCTCCCTTCTCGGCCAGGTACCATGCAACGGCGTCTTCCAAGCACGAAAAGCCCTTGTACTTCGCATTGGTGAAGCCGTCCACGTATTCCCGGCACTTCTCCCAAGGGATTGCAAAAACGCCCATAGTGAGCCCGCGCACAATGGCATAATGTTTTGTTTTGGCCATTGGTATTCACTCCCTTCAGCTTCATCGAGACCGCAATTTGACTTCGATGGCGGTTTCTCTCATTTTATTGTATTTACGATCCATGCGTTTTCCGACGACAAAAAGGACGTTCACTCCGGCTTGCAGGCAGTCGGGGGAACCTTTGGCGTCGCGGAACCTGAAGAAAAACTCCCGGCCCGTCTCATCATGAACCCATCCATGCCTTTTTTCGGGGAAAACCTTTGTGATTTTGCCGAAAACATATATTTTTCCTTGATCCCGATGCTTTGACCAAAAGCGGCGCAAGGCAGACAATACTTCTCTTTTCCCCATGGCGTTGACTTCGTCGTCGATCCCTTGCCGATCCTCGCATTTGATGCGCCACTCCCGTTCTTGTTTGAGCAGTACTACCAGCCTGCGGTGCAGCATGGTCTCCCGGGTCAATCCCTGGGTTTGCAGGAGAGTCGCGGCTTTTATGTAGAAATTGACCCTCATTTGGTGCTGGGAGTCCATCAAAGCACAGCATCCGATGTATTTCATAGCCTCCTGCGGATTGTTCCCGGCCACGGCGATATCAAAGCATAATTCGTAAATAGACCAATGGTTGACGCCGCGAGCCAGGATTTCTTCCGCCGTCTTCTTTGC
>JAGAZS010000355.1 GCA_017939945.1 Schwartzia sp. (in: firmicutes) | reverse complement strand
TCAACATCAGCGGCATGCAGGTGGGCAATACCGACAAGGAAGGTACGAATCTGATGGTGCTGACCGTGGACAACGAAGTCCCGGCGGACGTGCTGAAAGAGGTCACGGCACTGGACGGCATCTTCGGTGCGAAGATGATCAATATGAACGTAATTTGACGGATAACGGCTATACAAGAAACACGACGGCTTCCGTTTCATGGAAGCCGTCATTCTTTCCTCCGTTTTCTGGTTGGGCATCTCGAAAAATTCATTTCATAGGAAGATATAGGGAAAAAGGGGAGATTCGGGAATGAACGTAAGGCAAAAGTTCTTCGCGCTTTCGGGCGTGGCGGGCGTGATTATGGCGATTGTGTCCATCGTCGGCTATTTCACGGCGTCGAACGCGGTGGAAAACACCACGGAAAAGGAGATCGTGGCGGTGATTACGGCGGCGTCGGACGAGGCCGAGGGGTGGCTTCTCAAAAAGGCGCAATACGGCGAGGCGACGGCCCGGATGATCAGCGCGTTTCCCGCCCAGGACAACGCGATTGTCCGCCGCAAGGAAATGACGGCGACATACAAGGGCGACAAGGACATCATCGACATAACCCACGCTACGGACAGCGGCTATTGCGTGTCCTACGGCGAGGGTGGCATCACGAAGGACGCGGAATGGACGAAACGCGAATGGTTCGTGGACGCGAAAAAAGCGGGCAAGCTGATTTTCACCGATCCGTACATCGACACCGCGACGAAGAAGCTCTGCATCACGGCGGCGGTGCCTTACGCCCGGCAGGGCGCGGAGGGCGGCGTCATCTGCGAGGACCTGGACATGACGGCCATCGGCGAGCTGGTCAAAAAGCTGAAGTATGAAGGCGAAGGCAAGGGGATGATCCTGAACCCGAAGACGGGCGTCATCATCGCGTCGGCCAATGAGGAGGAGACGCTGAAGAAGATTGCGGAGAACGCGGTGCTGAAGGACAAGATCGCGGAAATGGCGCAGCAGAAGAAAGGCTATTTCCTGACCAACGCCAACGGGCAGGAGCGCGTGGTCGCTTATGAGACCATGGAATCGACGGGCTGGATTTCGGCGATTTCCGTGCCGACGGACTTCGTCTTCGCGGAGATCGCGAAGCTCAAGATCATGTACGGCGTGCTGACGGTGGTGGGCGTCGTTCTGATTGCGGCTGCGTTGCTCTTCTTCTCCAACGGCATCGTGAAGAAGGTCGTCGCGCTGACAGGGCATATCAACGAGATGGCCAACGGCAACCTGCGGTTGGAGCCGCTGACGGTGGATTCCGACGATGAGTTCGGCCAGATGGCGACGGGCTTCAACAGCATGTCGAAGCATATCCGCGACCTGATCACGAAAATGATGCACAGCGCCGAGCAGGTGGCGGCCTCCAGCCAGGAGCTGACGGCCAGCTCCCAGCAGGCGGCAGAGGCGGCAACTCATGTGGCCCAGACCGTCACCGAGGTCGCGGGGGGCATGGACAAGCAGCTCACCAGCGTTGACCAAGCGAAGCAGAACATCGACAACGCCTTCGTGGACATCAACGCCATGACGGAAAAGGCGGCGACAGTCACCGAGAACACCGAGCAGATGGCGGGGGCGGCGGATCACGGCGCAGAGCTCATGACGAACGCCATGGACAAGATGAACGGCATCGAGCAGAGCGTGGCAAACTCGGCGCAAGTGGTCAAGAAACTGGGCGAGAACTCGAAGCAGATCGGAGCGATTGTCGAGAGCATCTCGGCGATTGCCGACCAGACGAATTTGCTCGCGCTGAACGCGGCCATCGAGGCGGCGCGCGCGGGCGAAGCGGGACGCGGCTTCTCCGTCGTGGCCGAGGAAGTTCGCAAGCTGGCCGAGCAGTCCCAGCAGTCGGCGGAGGAAATCAAGAACCGCATCGCGGTCATCCAGGGCGACACCGAGGAAGCGGTCGTCGCAATGGAGGCGGGCACCAACGAGGTCGCCCTCGGTACCCAGGCTATCCGCGAAGTCGGCGAGCAGTTCCAGGATATTACGGCGCGGGTCGCTTCCATCAAGACGGAAATGGAAGAGATCAACAGTGAAGTGCAGACCGTCTCGAAGGGCATGGAGAACATCGTCGGCGCAATGGATACCATCGACGAGGTCAGCCGCGCAACCAGCGAAGAGACCCAGACCATTTCGGCGGCGGCTGAAGAACAGTCGGCGTCGAGCCAGGAGATCGCTTCGGCGTCCCATTCGCTGGCGGATCTCGCGCAGGAGCTGCAGGACGCCACGGGCAAGTTCAAGGTTTAAGGAACCACTGAATAAGTCCCTCCGCGCCTCTGCCGGGTCTTTTTCCGCCTGTCGTTGTCAAATCCCTCTCGACGTAGCGATGCTACGCCTTCGAGGCGTGATATGCCACTGGCATGTCACGTCCTAGACAGTCGAAAAAATCCCTCGACAGATGCACGAATTGACTTAATCAGTGTTTCCTTAACTATTTCGTAAATTCAGCCCGCGATAAACTTTACCCAGATAAAAATGCCGATAACTCCCGGTATTCCGAATATGCCCGCAATCAGCGCATGAATGACTGTAATCGGTATCCCCGCGCCGAACAGGTTAACCAAGAACAGTAAAATCGCGCCGACAACACTGTTCGAAACGAATTTCAGCAACAGTTCCACCGGCCATTTCAGCAGCCGGACAATCAGACATATCGCGAGCAATCCGACGGCAAACGATACCACTATGCTCGATTCCGCCACGATACTCCCTCCCTTGATTCATTCGCTATAATTCCACACGGTTCTCCATAGCCTTCGCCAACGTCACCTCGTCCGCATATTCGAGATCGCCGCCGACGGGAAGACCGTGAGCGATACGCGTGACTTTGACGCCCATCGGCTTCAGAAGCCGCGCGATATACATTGCCGTCGCCTCACCCTCGACGTTCGGGTTCGTCGCCATGATGACCTCGTTGACGGTCCCGTCCGAAAGCCGCGCTAAAAGTTCCTTCACGCGAAGGTTTTCCGGACCGACTCCCTCCAACGGAGAAAGCGCGCCATGCAACACATGATAAACGCCGTGAAAATCGTGCATCCGTTCCACCGCCGCCACGTCCTGCGGCTGCTCGACAACGCAGATTGTCGCCTGATCGCGCTTCGTCGACGCACAGATCACGCAGGGGTCGCGGTCGCTCAGATTGCAGCAGACGCTGCAAAAACCGATTTTTTCCTTCGCCTCGAGAATCGCCCCGGCCAACGCCTTCGCTTTTGCCGCGTCCATATCCAGCACATGATACGCAAGACGCACGGCGGTCTTCGTGCCGATGCCCGGCAGCGCGCGGAAATGCTCAATCAGTTTCGCCAGAGGCTCAATGTACTGCACTCAAATCATCCCCGGCGGCAGCCCGAGCCCGCTGGTCAGCTTTGCCATCTCGCTCTGCATCATCTCGTCGACTTTCTTGCCGCACTCGTTGATTGCCGAAACAATCAGGTCCTGCAACATCTCGACGTCTTCGGGATCGACCGCCGCCTTGTCGATGGAAAGCGACTCGACGATCTTCTCGCCGTTCATCACGGCCTTGACGACGCCGCCGCCCACCGAAACCTCCACGGTGCGCTTTTTCAGCTCCTCCTGCATTTTCTGCATCTGTGCCTGAACCTTCTGCACCTTTTTCATCATCCCGGCCATATTGCCGCCCATTCCGCCAAACATCCGAAATCCTCCCTCAACTACTTGACTTGTTCAGTTTTTTCTTTTGAATACTACAATTATATAGAATAGCAAATGCGCGCGCTACAGTCAACTTTCTATCCATTCCGGTCCCGCGACGCGGATCACGCTCCCGTCATCCACCGATTTTTCCCACTTCTCGACTGTGCGCCCCATGACCACGAGATCCGGCGCAATGTCCGCCAGCGGCACAAGCACGAAGGCCCGCTCTGTCATATACGGGTGCGGCAGAGTCAGCGTCGGCGTCTTCCTCTCGACGCCCTCGATATGCAGGATGTCGACGTCGATGGTCCGCGGTCCCCAGCGCTCATGACGCACGCGCCCCAGCTCGGTTTCCACAGCCTGCGCCAATGCCAGCAGTTCTTCCGGCGTAAGCGTCGTTTGCAGGGAAACGGCGATATTCAAGAAGCTCGGCTGGTCTTTTTTCCCCCAGGGCTCCGTCTCATAAAGCGATGAAACGGAAAGCGTCTTGATGCCGTCCGCCGCAGCGAGTTGCCGAACTGCCTTGCGAAGCGTTTCCTCGCGGCTCCCGAGATTCGATCCGAGGCTCAGATACGCGGCTCGGGCTTCAGTCATTTTTCGGTCTTGCCCTGCGGATCGTCACCGCCGCGTCGGCGAATTTCCCCGGAATCGGCGCGTACGGCTTATGCACGGTAACACGCAGACGCTCAATCAGCGGATGCTTTTCAAACAGCACCTCGGCAATGCGCTCCGCCACCGCCTCCAGAAGCGTGAACGGCTCGCCCTCAACGATAGCCCGCGTTTCTGCGAATACGTCCGCATAGTTGACCGTCTTTTTCAGATCGTCCGTCTTTCCCGCCGTTTTAAGATCGAGATACATCGCCACGTCAACGTAAAACCGCTGCCCTATGGCGCGTTCCTCCTTCATGCAGCCGTGGTAGCCGAAAAATTCCATTCCGACCAATTCCACTTTGTCCACCATGAATACCGCCCCTTTCTTCCCATAAACAAATCTTTGATTTATCTTTGCAAAATCGCGTCCGCCATGCGGCACATCCGCGCTATGGGCTTTACATCGTGAACGCGCACGATGTTCGCCCCCGACGCGACGCCCAGCACGCAGGCCGCCCCCGTCGCTTCCATCCGTTCCTGTACCGGAAGACCAAGCGCCGCGCCGATAAAGCTTTTCCGGCTGACGCCGAGCAGGATCGGCCAACGTGCGTTATCCCACGCTGAAAGCTCCGCCAAACGGCGCAGCACGACAAGATTATCTTCCGCCGTCTTGCCGAAGCCGACGCCCGGATCGAGAATCAGTTTTTCTTCTGCCAAACCCGCCGACCGAGCAATGCGAAGACTCTCCCGGAAAAAATCCTTCATCGCTTCCACGATATCTTTTTCATACGCCGTCCCCGATTGATTGTGCATCACGACGACGGGCAGATCGTACCGCGCCGCGACCTCCGCCATGCGCCCCGTTTCTTTTTCGTACTGCAATCCCCAAATATCGTTGAGGATATGGACGCCCATCTCCGCCGCCATTTCCGCCGTCTCCGCCTTGAACGTGTCCACGGACACGGGCACGGAGATTTCCGGCAGGAGCGCTTCGAGAAACGGACGCAAGCGTTCGATTTCCTTCTCTGCCGAAACCGGGACGAAGCCCGGACGCGACGATTCCGCGCCGACGTCGATAATATCGGCGCCGTCCGCCACCATTTGTCTTGCATGGGAAAGAGCTTTTTCCGGAGTATTCCAGACGCCGCCGTCGGAAAACGAATCCGGCGTCACATTGAGAATCCCCATGACAAGCGTTTTCTTGCCCAAAACAAGTTTTTTCCCGTCGCGAAACCGATATTCCCGCAGCATCCCGTATCCCCCGAAATCCTGTCCCACACAAAACCGCACGGCGATTTTTCCGCAATTACCTTCCCATTGTATAAGGGCGATTGCAGAAAGTCAAACGATTTTGGAAACCGCAAGAATTACATCAGGATTATATTTGAGCTTTGCGCCACTTCATGCTACAATAGTAGCAATATGGTATTCAACGGAGAGGGTGAAAACGATATGGACGTCGTTCGGCAAAGGAAAAATGCCATTATGGCGTATCTTGTTTACGTTGCTGTATTTTACGCGATACTGATATGCAAAGTTGAGCCTGTTGCCACATACACAAGCACATTCGGCCTCATCGGGCATTTGCTGACCTTTCCTCTATATTGGATTGGCCTGAAAATCCATACCGGGGAAAAACGCTGGCCATGGATATGGTTTGCGGTCACGGGCGTATTGTATTTCCTCGGCGATTTCTTTTGGGCGTACTACGAGGATTGGCTCGGCGTAGAGCTGGAATCGCCGTCGATTTGCGACGTCTTTTATTTGCTGAACTCTTATACCTGCTGCTGCGCGTTCATCTGCTATATGCGCCAGATCAAGGAATTGCGCACGGGAACTATCCTCATGGAAATCCTCATATCCGTCCTTGCCATCGGCAGCCTGCTGTACCATTTTATTATTGCTCCCCTGATCATTGATACGTCAGTCGGGCTTTTCCCAATGTTTTTCCATGCGAATATGAGCGTAATCGACCTCGCGCTTTTCACGGGCATCCTGGCCGTCATTTGGGGAACGGAGCAAAGCCAGTTCTTCACGAAGCGAACCCTTCTGCTTGGACTGGGCTTTTTCCTCTGTTGCTTTGTGGAGCAGCTTTCCTTGGCAATCGAAGTCTACGATCTTCCTATCGACTTCTATTTTGAGCCGTTCTGGACAATCCCGTTCTGGTTCTTTGCGTTGACCGCCACATATCCCGACGAGGACGAAACGGACGAAGCAGAACGTGTGGAGCTTCACAAAAGATGGAGCCCTCCCCTCCGATATCTGCGGGTCGGGCTTCCCTATCTGCTCACGGCAATCATCCTCGTCTTGGTCGGTCCGAAAGCCGCATTCGAGAACACCCCGTTTGCTTTGGTACTGTTCCTGACAGCCGGCCACGCAATTATGACCATGCTGCAAAACAAGCGAAGCCAACGAACAACGGTCTTCCATCAAAAAGACGCGCTAGGCGATAATACCTGACGGCAAAGCCTTGACGCGTCAAAGAATATATGGTATGATATTTTTCGTTCTAAAGCGGCGCAGCCTGCCGCCAGAAAAACCATTCGGAGTGGTACTCAAGTGGCTGAAGAGGACGGTTTGCTAAATCGTTAGTGGGGCAACCCAGCGGAGGTTCAAATCCTCTCCACTCCGCCATAATGACAAGGTTTCAGGGCATCGAGTTTTTCGATGTCCTGTTCTTTTTTTGCCCTTGGGGGGGCAGTTTGTTTTAGACAAGATACTTTTAATGCCTATAATGCTATATATGAAACTACCCAAATGCACATCCGAAGTATTGCTGTGGCACATAAAAAGTAGTTTCACTATCCGCGGCATTCCATCTCATATTTTGCACGACCTTGTATTTCTATGCTCTCGTTTAATGTACATTTTTTTCATCCTGACACACTTTCGACACAAACCCTAGCTATACTACAGACAACGAAAAAACAACACAACTAAATTGTAGGAGGTTGAAGAAAATGAAAAAAATGATGTTGGCAGCTATGGCGGCAATGGTGATTGGTTCGACGGGGACGGCGCTGGCGGCGACGCCGGATCGCGGGTTCTGCGGGGACAACGCTCCGGCCATCGAGATGAGCTACGCGCACTGCGGCGGAGGATACCATCACGGCGGTCG
>JAGAZS010000041.1 GCA_017939945.1 Schwartzia sp. (in: firmicutes) | reverse complement strand
GTCGCCGACCATCATGATGCGGCCCCGCTCTTTGAGCTTCTGCACATAGTTCGCCTTGTCCTCCGGCAACACCTCCGCATAGTAGGCGTCGATATCCATGTCCTGCGCCACCCGTTCCGCGACCTCTTTCGAGTCGCCCGTCAGCATCACGATTTCGTCGATGCCGTACCGGCGCATCTGGTTCAGCGTCTTTTTCATCTTCGGGCGGATCGGGTCAAGGATGCCGATGACGCCGAGCAGTTTCTTGTCCCGCGCGATATAGATCAAGCTCGGCGCGCCTTCCTCGATTTCAATCGCGTCGAGATTTTTGACCTTCGATTCCTCCATGAATTTCCGGCTGCCGACAAGCACCGAGCCGCCCCTGAAGGTCTCGAAGTCCGGCACGACTGCTTTCATACCGCGGGCCACGACAGTGGCGGAGCTTTTGTGCTGGGGCACTTCCCAGCCTTTTTCGCGGACATACTTTTGGATCGCGACCGCCAGCGGATGAACGGAGTGCATTTCCGCCGACGCGGCGAGAAGCACCGTCTCCTTTTCGCTGACGCCCTCGACGGTCCGTATGCGGGAAATCTGCGGCACGCCGATCGTCAGGGTGCCGGTCTTGTCCAGCACGACGGTATCCGCCGCCGCCAGCGCCTCGATGTAATTGCCGCCCTTGACGAGGATGCCTTTTTTCGCGGCGGCGGCAATCGCGGCGGAAATCGCCGTGGCGGTGGAAAGCTTCAGTCCGCAGGAAAAGTCGATAAAGAGAAGGTTCAGCACCCGCTGCCAATCCCTCGTGGCGCCGTAAACGACGATTGCGCCGAGAAGCGAAACGGGCACGAGGAAATTCGCCATCTGGTCGGCGAAATTCTGCACGGGCGCGCGCTGCGCCTGCGCCTCCTCCACCAGATGCACGATATGGGCCAGGGACGTGTCCTGCCCGACCTTTTCGACCAGGATAATCAGCTCGCCCGCTTCCACGACGCTGCCGGCGTAAACGCGGGATTTTTCCTGCTTCATCGCGGGATTGGATTCGCCGGTGATTGACGACTGGTTCACCGCGGCGGAACCGGCCAACACACGACCGTCGATGCAGATTTTTTCGCCTGCGTGCGCCGCGATCGTGTCGCCGACTTTCAGGGACTCCACGGGCACCTTTCTCTCGACGCCCTCGTCCACCAGCCATACATATCTCTGGTTCAGGTTCAGCAGGCCGGAGATTTGGCGGCGCGCCCGTTCCGCCGCGTAGCTCGTCAACATTTCGGCGACGTTGGAAAGGGTCAAAAGCGTCAGGCTCGACTCCGGACGGCCGGACAATACCGACGCGGCTACCGCCGTAGCCGTCAGGGTGTCGGCGTTCGGGCGGCGGTCCCGGAGCAGACCGCCATAGCCGCTCTCAAACAGATTTCTCGCCATGCCGAGCACGAGCAGGCTCCGGATGACGCGAAGCCCCGCGTAGGCGGCCGGCGCGTTCTTTTCCAGAAGCTTCATCGCGGCAAAAACGCCGACGGAAATCAACGCGTCCCGACGATAATCGGCCATCGTCGGCTCGGCGGCGCGCTGCCCGGACTCCTCGCGAATCCGCCGGACAAGCCGGAGCGCGGCGGGCGAGAGATACGCCCCCTTGTGCCAGACGCGGAGACATTTCCCGTCCGCCGCCGCGGAGACGACTCCCTGCGCTGCACGCAGCCGCGCCCCCGCGAGAATGCGCGCTTCATGAGAAAGCTCCGAAAGGAGCGGGACGGTCACGAGACGATAACTCATGCGAACCGCCACCCCCGCAGGATTGAGAACGCCCACCAGAGCAGCTGCGGGCCGGTGGGCAGCTGCTTGGTCACCAGGATTTTCTGCAGCCCCCGCACCGTGAACAGCAGCGAAAGCAGCGACGGCAGATCGAACCAGCCGCCCGTCGCCAGTTTCATGTGGCGATTGATAGCGGAAAACGTGCCGTGGATATGTTTGCCGAAAACGGCCAGCCCGTCGGCGGCCTCCTCGAAGGGCGTCGGCGCGTCGCCGACGTTTGATTTCGCCGCTTCCGGCGGCACGGAAAAAACGCGGTTTTCCAGCCGCCCGGCGACGGCGTCGATCTGCGCCTCGTCCCCGTGATAAACGAGAAGCAGGCTGCCCGAAACGGGATTCGCCTTCACCTCGTCAATGCAGTCGAGTTTCGACAGCGCATTTTCCACCGCCTGCGCCAGCGCGTCGTTCCCGACCAGCGCCTTCGCGTAGTAACGACGCCGCCCCGGAATCGCGCGGGCAAGCGTGAATGCCGGAACCTCGCTTTTTGACGCCGCGCCGCCCGCAAAAAAGCGGCGGACGCTCTGCCCGAAAGCCAGCCCCAGCATCATGCCGGACATATAGGACATACTTCTTCCTTCCTTTCTATCTATCTTCTCTTCACATGCGTCCGAATATATTCTTCCACCTTTGCCAGCTCCGGATCTTTTCGCAGCGTGGCCGGATCGTATTCCAAAAGGATCGAGCCGGTCGTCGTGTTCGTGCGGACGCTCTTCATGCCCGCCGCGCCGGAAAGCTCCTTCTCCACCTGCTTCGCCAGCGCCGCGTTGCCGACGAGCGGACGGGCATAGAGCCGAACCCGCCCCGGAATGTAGGAAGCGACCTCCACCGCGCGGACGAAAAAATCAAGTTTCGATTGCGGAAAATCCGTCATAGCAAAAAAACCACCGTTCTTTTTCAAATCTTGCGCCAGTTTTTTGCGGTACTGCCAGGCGTGAAGCGCCGAAAGCCCCGTCCAGAGAATCCCGCAGACGATATGCCCGCGCTTCGACGGAAACGCCAGCGAAAGCAGCGTCCCCGCCGCCGCGCCCATAAGCGGCAGTCCCAGCGACATTTGCTTCATAAAATCCTCCAAAAAAAACAAAGGAGACTGTCTTCGCAAAAGGCAGTCTCCTTTCTCATGGCTTTTATTTCTCCTGCGCCTTCTGCGCCGCGATCATGTCCTCCAGCTCTTCCTTCTGGCGCTCCAGCTCCGCCAGCGGCACCTGCCCCGCAGGCGCTCCGCCCGCGAGCGCCAGCATCTGCTGCTCACGCTCCTGCATGTAGCGATAGCCGAAAACCCCGACGACTGCGCCTACAGCCAGTCCGATCCAAAAATCGCTTCTCGAAAACATAGACCATTCCTCCGGTACCTTTATGGAATAAAATGAAAATCATTACAAGTATAATATCGCATATAATTCTCAATGTCAAGATGAATATTGCCGCCGCTTATCACACCAACAAACAAACAAAAGCACACCAAAGCCTGATGCAAATCAAGTCTTGGGGTGCTTTTGCCAATGGGAGAGAAAATGAGAGGTTGTCACGCAAAATTAAAAAAAGCGATGAACGAGTCATATCGTGGCTCTGCCGTGGGACTTGTTCAGCGTCTTCTTTACGCGAGCGCTTTGACCAGATTTTCGCCAAGCGCCGCGCAATCCGCAAGGTCTTTTTCGTTCGGTGTGTTCTCTACGGCGAGGCTGCCGACGAGATTCGCGCCGTCGTCTTTGACGCGCGATTCCCACTGGCGCATCCATTCGCCGCCGCCCCATCCGTAAGAGCCGAAGAGCCCCACGGGAACGCCGGAAATTTTCGATTCGGCTCCCGCAAAAAACGGCTCGAATTCCGATTCCTCGAGGACCTCGGCGCCCATCGCCGGACAGCCGAAAAGAAAGCCGTCGTAGTCCTTCATGTCCTGCACGGAAAATCCGTCCACCCGGAACAGCGCCGCTTCGCCGCCGGCCTTGTTCGCGCCGTCGGCGACGGCCTTCGCCATCGCTTCCGTATTTCCGCCGCCGCTCCAATAGACCACCGCGATTTTCTTCATATTCTATATTGCTCCTTTCCACGTAATTGTTCCTGCTCAATCCATATTTTCGCCGCACCCGTCGGGGGGATTGACAGGCACGGCGATTATACGGCTTGTAGAATCTCGGCCATCGGGACGCCGCTTGCGAGACGCGTGCAGAATCGCGCGGTGCAGTCGGCGCAGCGTTTGAAGAACGCCAACGAAGCGTCCGCGTCGGCGTAGACCTTCCAGAGCCCGCAGCAGAGAAAGCCGCGTCCCTTGTTTTCGATGAAGCCTCTGACGTCATGCGGGGGGTAGCCGAGAAAGAGGCCAATCTCATGGGGAAAGCCCGCGCTTTCGCTGGATTGAACGCGCCGACGAAGCCGCAAAAGCATCATCGGGAGCGAATCCGACGGTCGATACCCGTATCGCCGGAGCAGCGTCTGCGCGTCCAGCCGCCGAAGAATCACGTCCAGCACATCGGCCCGATAAAAGAGCACGAGAACGCGGCTTTCTTCGTCCAACAGACGAAACAACGAAACGCCGTGACAGGCGAAGCAGGGTTCATAGTCGGCGAGCTGCGCGTCGAGATCGTCGAACCGGTCCTTTTGAAAAGCGACAAGGCTTGCCGCCTTCAGGCCGGTAAACGTCGGGGCGCACTGACGAGCAAGCAGTTCCTCAAAATCCGCTGTCGTCATCGGCTCACCTCCTGCGATGAAGGAATCATAGCACAAATGAAAATCTTTTTCAATACCTTTTGAGAATTTTTTTCATTTGTGCTATTATACATTTGAAAAGAGGTGTTCTTATGTTTCGTCCCGAGATCATTCTTTCGCTGCTGATTCCCTTTATCGGAACATGCCTCGGCGCGGCCTGCGTGTTCCTTTCCCGTCGGGAGCTTTCGGCCCGCACGCAGAAGGCGCTTACCGGATTCGCGTCCGGCGTGATGGCCGCGGCGTCGGTTTGGAGCCTCTTGCTTCCCGCGATGGAAATCAGCGCGCCGATGGGAAAGCTCGCATTCCTGCCCGCCGTGATCGGCTTCTGGATCGGCACGCTGTTCCTGCTGCTGCTCGACCATATCATCCCGCATCTGCACATGGACGCGGAAAAAGCGGAGGGCCTGCCCGCCCGCCTTTCCCGCACGACCATGATGGTGCTGGCCGTAACGCTTCACAATATCCCCGAAGGCATGGCCGTCGGCGTCATGCTCGCCGGTCTCGCGGAAGGCGCGACACAAGTCACCCTCGGCGGCGCGCTGGCGCTTTCCCTCGGCATCGCCATCCAGAATTTTCCCGAGGGCGCGATCATTTCCATGCCGCTCTTCGCAAAAGGAAAAAGCCGCCCGCAAGCGTTCCTGGGCGGCGTCCTCTCCGGCGTCGTGGAGCCCGTCGGCGGCGTCATAACGATATTGGCTTCCGGCCTGATTGTCCCCGCGCTTCCCTATTTCTTGAGTTTTGCCGCGGGCGCCATGATCTATGTGGTCGTGGAGGAACTAATCCCGGAAATGTCGGCAGGGGAACATTCCAACACCGGCGTCGTCTGCTTCGCGATCGGCTTCACCGTCATGATGGTTCTCGACACCGCGCTGGGGTAAAACCATATTGCCTGCCACGAAAATCCTGTCGCTTGACAAAAAAGAAGTGTACGCCTATTATTTATGAGAATCATTTTCAAGAAAGAAGGATATCTTATGAAACGTAATTTTTTCCAGAATCTCCTGCACCGCGTTTTCCAGAACTGCGCGAAGCCGGAAGGGTGGATCGGGAAATGGATCGTCCGCATGATGAACGCGTCCCACGGGCCGGTTTCCCAATGGGGGCTTTCGCATATCGACCTGGCGCCGGACGCTTCGGTGATCGACCTGGGGTGCGGCGGCGGCAGCAATGTGTCGGCGATGCTCGACGCCTGTCCCGACGGGCATGTTACGGGCTTCGACTATTCCCCGGTCAGCGTGGAAATGTCAAAAAAGAAAAACGCCGCCGCAATCCGCGACGGACGCTGCCGGATCATGGAGGGGAATGTGGCCGCGCTCCCGTTTCCCGACGAATCCTTCGACGCGGCTACGGCCTTTGAAACCATTTATTTCTGGCCGGATAATTCCTTTCCGGGCGTACACCGTATCCTGAAGCCCAGCGGAGAGTTCCTGATCGTCTGCGAAGCCGACGGCTCCTGCCCTTCGGACGAGAAATGGACGCGCGTCATCGACGGCATGAAGCTGATTTCCCGCGACAATCTCGTATGCGCGCTGAAGGAAGCGGGCTTTCGGGAAGTGCGCACGGATCAAAAGTCCGTCATGGGCGACGCGGGGCGCTGGCTCTGCGTGCGGGCGAAAAAATGAAACAAAAGAGACGACGTCGCTCCTGAATTTTTTTGTCTTTCGATGAGACAAATTCCTTCGGAAATAGTATAATATTTTACGGAATCTATGGAACGAGAAAAGGAGCGATGGGAAGATGAAAGGAAACAAACTTTGCGCTGCCGTGCTGGCGGCGGCTATCGGGCTGGGCGCAGCACTTTACGCACCTGCGGGCGAGGCGGCGACGCGGGAGGAG
>JAGAZS010000354.1 GCA_017939945.1 Schwartzia sp. (in: firmicutes) | reverse complement strand
GTGCCCGCGATGACCATGCCTGCCTTCGTCAGCTCGTCTCTATACTCGTTGTTGAACTCGAAGCGGTGGCGATGGCGCTCCTGCACTTCCGGCTCGCCGTAAGCCGCCATCGTATGCGTGCCCTCACGGAGCTTGCAGGGGTATGCGCCGAGGCGCATGGTGCCGCCCTTCTCGACGATTCCCTGCTGGGAATCCATCAGCGCGATGACCGGATGCTTCGTCTCGGCGTTGAACTCGGTGCTGTTGGCGTCTTCCATGCCGCAGACATTCCTCGCGAACTCGATGACCGCGCACTGCATGCCGAGGCAAAGGCCGAGGAACGGAATCCTGTTTTCCCGCGCGTAACGGATCGCGCGGATCTTGCCCTCTACGCCCCGGTCGCCAAAACCGCCCGGCACGAGAATCCCTTTGCAGCCGTCAAAAATTTCGTCGAGAGCCACGTTTTCTTTCTCCAGCTCCTCGGAGTTTACCCACTGGATGCGGACCTCGGCGTCGTTGGCGATGCCCGCATGGTGCAGCGCCTCGGTAACGGACATATAGGCGTCGGGCAGCGCAACATATTTTCCGACTACAGCGACCTTAACCTTTTTCTCCGGATGCTGGATCTTGTAGACCATCTTCTGCCAGTCTTCCATATTCGCCGGAGAAACGTCCATATTCAGCTTTTCGAGAACGATGCGGTCGAGGCCCTCCTTCTGCATCATCAGCGGAACCTCGTAAATCGTCGAAGCTGTGCGGTTCTCGATAACCGCGTTGGCGTCCACGTCACAGAACAGCGCCAGCTTCTCCTTCATTTCTTTCGACAACGGCTTTTCCGTGCGGCAGACGAGAATGTCCGGCTGAATGCCGATACCGCGAAGCTCCTTGACGCTGTGCTGGGTCGGCTTCGTCTTCAGCTCGCCGGCGGCGGAAATATACGGCACCAGCGTCACATGGATATAGAGGACGTCGTTCTTGCCGACCTCCTTCTTTAACTGACTGATGGCCTCGATAAACGGCAGGCTCTCAATGTCGCCCACGGTGCCGCCGATCTCGGTGATGACCACGTCGGCCTCGTCCGCTTTCGCCACATCGTAGACGCGCTGCTTGATCTCATTCGTGATATGCGGGATGACCTGCACCGTCGAGCCGAGATAGTCGCCCTTGCGCTCCTTGTTCAGCACCGACCAGTAGACCTTGCCGGCGGTGATATTCGACATTTTCGTCAGGCTGATGTCGATAAAGCGCTCATAGTGGCCGAGATCGAGGTCTGTCTCCGCGCCGTCGTCGGTCACGAAGACTTCGCCGTGCTGATAGGGGCTCATGGTGCCGGGGTCGATATTGATGTACGGGTCAAACTTTTGGATCGTGACCTTGACGCCCCGGTTTTTCAGCAGCCGCCCCAGCGACGCCGCCGTAATGCCCTTGCCAAGCGAGGAAACGACGCCGCCCGTAACGAAAATATACTTTGCCATATTGACCTCCTAATATGTTCCGCGGAAGGAACCTTAACCTTCCTGAATGCCCTCCAAAAGCTTCTCGCGACGGCGCGTGGATTTCGCGGCAGTCGTCGACGACGCACTGCCGGCAGAGGACGCACTGGATTTCTTCGTTTCCGGCGGGGTCCACTCCGTCAGCCCCCACATGCTGCCGCCCATATGATGGAAACGGCTGTCCATGTTGATCTGGGTGTAGACCTCCGCAATCGCATGAGAAAGGGACTGCACCGGCTTAGCCTTTTTCTTGATGACCTCGGTGACAAGATCCTTGTAATAGATCGGCTCTCCCTTCTTGGACAAAATGTAGTACGCGATGTCCGTCTCCGTGCTCTTTGCATAATTCATGATACCGCAAAATCCTCCTTACATTTTTTCGGGCGCGCTGACGCCCAATATGGAAAGCGCATGGCGAATCACCTGCGCCGTTTTCCCCGCCAACGCGAGACGCGCTCCCGCCAGCTTCGGCTCGACGCCCATGATCCGACAGCGGCTGTAAAAGCTGTGGAACGCACTTGCCATTTCATGCGCCGCCCGCGCAATCCGCTGAGGCGCCAAATCGGCGGCCGCCTTCTCCACCTCGCGCGGATATTCCTCGATTTTCTTGATCAAATCCAGCTCCGACTCGTCCGTCAAAAGCTCGAAGGCGTCGCTCTCCTTGAGCCCCGTTTCCTCCGCCTGCCGGAACACACTCCTGATCCGCGCGTGGGCGTACTGGACATAATAAACGGGATTCTCGCTGGATTGGGACTTCGCGAGATCGATGTCGAAATCCAGCTGGCTGTCGGGCGAACGCATCACGAAGAAATACCGTGCCGCGTCCGTTCCGACTTCCTCGATCAGCTCCGCCAGGGTTACGCTTTCACCGGTGCGCTTCGACATCTTGACGACCTCGCCGCCGCGCAGCAGGCTCACCATCTGGAGCAGCATGACCGTCAGGTTGTCCGGGTTGCCGCCCATCGCCTGTATTGCCGCCTTGACACGGCAAATATAGCCGTGATGGTCGGCGCCCCAAAGATTGATTACGCGCCCGAAGCCGCGTTCGAACTTGTCCTTGTGATAGGCGATGTCCGCCGCCAGATATGTCGGCTCGCCGCCCGCGCGAATCACCACGCGGTCCTTGTCGTCGCCGTAATCTGTCGAGCGAAGCCAAAGTGCGCCGTCCTTCTCGTAAATGTTCCCGTTGGCACGAAGCTTTTCCACCGCTTCGTTCACCTTGTCGGGGTGCAGGGTGCGCTCGCTGAACCAGACGTCGTACTTGACGTTGAACGCCGCCAAATCTTCCTTCAGTGCCGCGAGCTTTTCCGCAAGGGCGCGTTCCTTGAAAACCGCCAGCCGCTCCTCCTCCGGCATCGACAGATATTTCTCTCCGTCCTTTTCCTTGATTCGCCGCGCCGTCTCGATGATGTCCTTCCCGTGATATCCGCCCTCCGGCATTTCGGCTGGCTGTCCGCAAAGCTCCAGATACCGCGCGTTCACCGATTCCGCCAAATGGTCTATCTGGTTGCCGGCGTCATTGATGTAATACTCGGCTTCGACGTCGTAGCCCGCCGCGCGCAACAGATTCACCAGCGCGCTGCCCACCGCCGCGCCGCGCCCGTGACCGACATGAAGCGGTCCCGTCGGGTTCGCGCTGACGTATTCGACCTGCGTCCTCGGCGCGTCCTTCTTCGGAAGATTCCCGTAGTCCTCCCCCGCCGCGACAGCCGCGCGAAGCCCGTCGTAAATTACGTCCTTCGTCAGATAAAAGTTGATAAAGCCCGGCCCCGCGATTTCCACGCGCTCGATCCCGTCCCGCGCGAACCGCTCCGAAAGCGCCTCGGCGATCTGGCGCGGGCTTTTACGGAACGCCTTCGCCGACTTCATCGCGAAATTCGTCGCGAAATCGCCCATTTCCTTTTTCGGCGGCACTTCCAGCTCCACCGCCGGAAGCTCCGCTTCGGGGAAAATGCCGTCCGCGATTCCCCGCTTCGTCGCCGCGAGAATCACCGCGGCCAGCTTTTCCTTCATATCCATCCGTTTCCCTCTCTTATCATACTAATCTCCGTTAGAAATTATATTTCTTACGGAGATTCATGGGACATCATTCGAGCCTACGGCTCGGATGTAGCCTGCGTAGCAGGCGTATCTCAGTTCAAAATTTGATTTATAATTTTGGCCTGAGATAAGTATCAGTTCAATCGCCCGATCTCACTTGCGTCCGGGCTGATCGAGATATGCAGCGCGTTGTCGCTCTGCCAGGCGCCGTTGAGCGCCATCGCATAGTCCACATGAATCTCGCCCGAGACATTCCCGTAGACGATTTCCATGTTCCGCGTCCGCACCGACATCTTTATGCTGCCGAACGGCGTCCGATACTCGCTGGTGCTCTCCACGCCGTTCATGAAATACTGGTCCTGCGCGATTGCGCCGTTCCGCGTCAGGTGCAGGCGGTTCGGCTCAATCTCCAGCACCGTCGAGATCGACTCGTCCGCCATGTGATCGTCGTAAAGCACATAGTGCATCCCGTTTTTTTCGTAATGGCGTCCCTCCGCCACCACCTCGATGGCGTTCGTCTCGCCGTCCGCGCCCGTCTGCTCGCCGCGCACCTTCACGATAACCTTTTCCATTCGTTCACCTCTGCAAAAAAACATACTGTAATATTATATCCCACGGCGCCCGTTCCGTCTACGGGAAAATTAAAAACCTCCGGGAATAAAAAGTCCCAGAGGTTTTGCATGCATGAAAAAATCTATTTGATAATATTCACGATATTGTCTTCCGATGACAGCACGCGCGGCGGAGCAGCGGCGCGTTTATACCCGAAGGCGCCGATGCAGAGCGGCGTATAACCCTGAGGAATGCTGAGCTGGGCAAGGAGCTTTTTTCCGTCCTCCGAATGGAGCATATCCGCCGCCGTGGAGAGCCAACAGGAGCCGAGCCCCGCTTTTTCCGCGACCAGCATCATGCTCCCGAATACCATGTGCGCCGCATCCTCGACATACGGTTCGTTCTTGCTCGCCGAAATGATCAGCACCACGGGAAGGTCGGCGACCATCTGCGCCGAAGCTCGGACGGCGTCGCCTCTTTTTTCTTCGACAAGCCGCTCATACAGCACATGGAACCTGCGAAGCAGATCCCTGTTCTGCAGAACCGTGAAATGCCATTCCTGATTGTTCGGCGCATTGGACAGGACTTTCCCTTCCTCCAGGATTTCTATCATCGCGTCGTCGAGGATAGGACGCGAGTCAAATTGCGTCGTGCTTCTGCGCATCAACACATTCCGCAGGATATTGTTCATGCCACACACTCCTTACCTGTTGTCCACCCGATCCATGCCCGCCATATCGTGCAAACGGAAGCGTTCCTCCGCCAGCTGCTCGTATTTCGTTCCGGGCCGGCCGTAATTCGCATACGGGTCGATGGAAATGCCGCCCCGCGGCAGGAATTTCCCCCATACCTCGATATATCGCGGATCCATCAGCTTGATCAAATCTTTCATGACCGTATTGACCACGTCCTCATGAAAATCGCCGTGATTGCGGAAGCTGAAAAGGTACAGCTTCAACGACTTCGACTCCACCATGCGGACGTCCGGCACATAGGAAATATAGAGCGTCGCGAAATCCGGCTGCCCGGTGATCGGGCAAAGGCTCGTAAACTCCGGGCAGTTGAACTTGACCCAGTAATCGTTTTCCTGGTGGCGGTTCTCGAAAGTTTCCAAAACCTCCGGCGCGTATGCGGAAGGATAGCCGACCTTCTTTTCCCCGAGAAGCGACAGCCCTTCCGTGTCTTTAGCCCGCGTCATTCGCGACCTCCTTTTGCAGCTCCTTCAAATACGTTTCATAAAAATCGTCCTGCGACACGGGCCGCCCAAACAGATAGCCCTGGATGTAGTCCGCGCCGCAGCGGTTCGTGACAATCTCGTAAACCTCGTTTTCCTCGACGCCCTCGATGCAGGTACGGATGCCGACGCTGCGGCAGAGCGTAACGGTGTACTCGACGAGCCGCGTGTCAAAATCGTTTTCGAGGATGTTCTTGACGAACTCCCGGTCCACCTTCACGATGTCGCAGGACAAGTTTTTCAGGTACGCCAGAGACGAATAGCCGGTGCCGAAATCGTCCATGGCAATCTGCACGCCCTGGTCGCGGAACTCGTTGAACTGTTGGTTGATGAAAGTCCAGTCGGAGACGATGGTGCTTTCCGTTAGCTCCAAGGTAACGGCCTGGGGCGGGACGTCGATGCGCTTGATGGCCTCCCGGACGAAAGGGAAAAATGTCATGTCCCGGATCTGCACCGAGGAAACATTGATGCTCATCTTGAAATCCGGCACAATTTCCCGCCACTTCTTGCAAGTCTTCAGCGCTTCCTCCACGATCCATTTGCCCACCGGCAGGATCAGCTTCGTCTCTTCAAGAATCGGCACGAATTCCATCGGCGATACCATCTTCCCGTTCGGCTTGAACCAGCGGAGCAACGCCTCCGCGCCGATCAGCCGTTTCGTCCGGGCCTCGATCTGCGGCTGGAAGAAAAGCCGGAAGCCCGCGCAGTCGTTCTCGACGCTGATTTTCAGCATATCCCGCATCGCCGTGGAGCGGACGTAAAGGCTGTACTGCTCCGGGGTCAGGACCACGTTCTGGTTTTTGCCGCCGCGCTTGGCCAGCACGAGAGCCGCCTCCGCGTGCTTCAGCAGCTTGTAATATTCCTTCCCATCCTCCGGATAGGCGACGGTTCCCGCCGACATCGTGCAGAAATACGGCGTATCGTCGATATGCTGCTGGCGCGACATGCAGGTCTGGATGGCCCGGAAGACTTGCGCGACCTGTGCCGCTCGTGCGCCGGGAAGAATGACACCGAACTCGTCGCCGTCCAGCTTGTAGACCATCGCCCCCGGCGGCAAGAGATTCGTGAGCTGGCGCGCCGTCACGCGAAGCACCGCGTCGCCGAAGGAGCGGTTGTGAGCCTCGTTGATGGCGCGGAAATTGTCAAGACCGAGGAGCATGATGCGCCCGCCGACGCCGGTCCGCGCGTAATCCGCCAGCGTGCGGTTCACCGCCATCTCGAACTGCAGCTTGTTCAATAGACCGGTCACACCGTCCGCTTGGTTCAGCCGATCCAAGGGATTCAAGATGCCGCCGAAGAATTGGGGCTTGCCCTCCGCGTCCCGCAGCAGTTTCCCGCAGACGCGCATCCAGACATATTCGCCGTGCTTGTCCTTCGACCGGTACTCGACGTTGATATGATCCCCCGATCCGTCGCCGTTTCGGATCTCTTCGTCGATTTGCCTCACCTTCGGCAAGTCCTCCGGATGAACGAGCGGCAACCAAACCTCGGCCAGGTTCCCGATGACGGTGTCCCCGATGGCGAAATCCTCCGCCATCCGTTTGGAAAGCAGCGTAATCCCCGCCGAGAAGTCGATCACGAAATAATACGCCTCGCTGGATTCCTGCAACACGTCAAAATAAAAATGAATCCGTTCCAAGAGCGGCGACAACGCTCTTTCTTTTTTCTCTTTCATGCCGCGCCTCCAAAATTCCCCGCGAAAAAAATTCCTTTTCGGCTGAATTATAACACAAATTTTTCTCATTTTCACCATGCCAACAAAAAAAAGAGGGAAAAAAGCCCTCTTTTTTTGCAAAGGAAAATTTTCATCCCCCCGCACCCGCAAACGCTATGACATTTTCTTTTCCCGCTTGAGCACGCGGCACTGGTCGAACTCTTGGACTAACGTCCATTCCTCTGGGCGGAAATGCTTCGGGAAATCGCCGCCCCGCTTTTTGCTGACAATCATGTAAATCGTCCGGTCCTGAGGGATCTCCTCGATGGCCCAGTACGGCCAGACGTTTTTGCTGTTCCACGACTTCCCGTCGGGACGGTTCGCCTCGATGGATTTTTTTCTGTCCACCTTGTAAATGTCCAGATTGCTGTAATAC
>JAGAZS010000353.1 GCA_017939945.1 Schwartzia sp. (in: firmicutes) | reverse complement strand
GCGTCGAGGAGCACATGGAGAAAGAGCATCTTTCCCCGAAGGAAGCGACGCAGAAAGCTATGGACGAGGTGCAGGGGCCGGTCGTGGCCATCGCCTTCGTCCTCGCGGCGGTGTTCGTGCCGGTGGCGTTCCTCGGCGGCATGATGGGCGTCTTGTACAAGCAGTTCGCGCTGACTATCGCCGTTTCCATGGCGCTCTCCGCGTTCATCGCGCTGACGCTGACGCCTGCGCTCTGCGCGACGATGCTGAAGCCCCACGACCCGAACGCGAAAAAAGGCTTCTTTGACAAATATTTCGACAAGTTCAACGACTGGTTCGACCGCTCGAAGGAGAACTACACAGGAAAAGTCGCTTGGTTCATCGACCACGCGAAACTTGCCGTCGTCATTCTCGCCGTGTTCGTGGCGGGCCTTTATGTGATGAACAAGATCGTGCCCTCCACCTTCGTCCCGGCGGAGGACCAAGGCTTCTTCATCTCGGCGGTCTCCCTCCCTGAGGGCACTTCGCTGAACCGCACCGAGGAAACGATGGACCGGATTTCGGCGGAAGTGCTGAAAATGGACGGCGTGGACAACGTCATGACGGTCTACGGCTACGACATCACCACGTCGGCGGCGAAGTCCAGCGCGGGCACGCTCTTCGTCGGGCTCAAGGACTGGGGCGAGCGCAAAGCGCCGAATCTTTCTGTCAACGCGCTGATCGGAAACATTTTCCGCATGGGCGCGATGAACCACTCCGAGGCGTCGGTCATCGCCTTCAACCCGCCGTCGCTGCCGGGCCTCGGCAACGTGGGCGGCTTCTCGCTCCAGCTTCAGGATATGTCCGGCCATACGGACGAGGAGCTGAACGCGGTCGCCCAGAAAATCGTGGCGGCGGCGAACCAGCGGCCGGATTTGAAGGGCGTGTACACCACGTTCCGCATCAATTCCCCGCGCTACAATTTCGACATCGACCGCGAGAAGGTCAAGACGCTGGGCGTCAACCTTTCCGACGTGTTCACGGCGCTTCAGGTGAACTTCGGCGGTACGGCGGTCAACGACTTCAACCGCTTTGGCAGGACTTACAAAGTCATGCTCCAATCCGACACGACCTACCGAAACGAAGTGGAGGCGGCGAAATTCGTCTTCGTGCGGAACAACATCGGCACGATGATTCCGCTGGACACGCTTTTGAACCCACGGGTCAACACCGGCGCGTCGATTATTTCCCGCTTCAACGCGTCCCGCAGCATCACAATCCAAGGCAACCCCGCGGACGGCTACAGCTCCGGGCAGGCGCTGACCGCCATCGAGGAAGTGGTGCGCGAGAACGCGCCCGCAGGCTTCAACATCGACTGGTCGGGCCAGAGCCGCCAGGAGAAAAAGGCCGGGTCGAAGATGGGGCAGGTCCTCTTGATGTCCCTCGTCTTCGTGTTCCTGTGCCTTGCCGCGCTCTACGAAAGCTGGAGCGTTCCGTTCTCGGTGCTCTTGACGGTGCCCACGGGCCTCTTCGGCGCGTATCTTTCCGAGTACATCATGGGGCAGGAAAACAGCGTCTATATGCAGATCGGATTGATTACGATCATGGGCCTTGCGGCGAAAAACGCGATCTTGATCGTGGAATTCGCGAAAGCATATAAAGACGAGGGCATGGATCCGGTGGAAGCCGCCATCAAGGCGGCGGGGCTGCGCCTTCGCCCGATCATCATGACGAGCCTTGCCTTTATCCTGGGCTGCCTCCCGCTGGCGGTGGC
>JAGAZS010000352.1 GCA_017939945.1 Schwartzia sp. (in: firmicutes) | reverse complement strand
GTCTACCCAGATGCCCGTGCCCAGCACCCACTGGTACGGCTCAAAGGCCAACGTGTAGTTGATCTTCGGCAGCGGCTTCGTCTCGTTCGGCTTCGGGAAGGCGAGCTCCGTGTATCCGCCGCCGTCCTTGCGGCCGTTCGCGATCATTTCCTGGATGAAGAACCGGCCCTGCGGGTCCTTGGCGTTGATGCGGGACTTGCCCTCGGCGTCGCGGCCCAGGAGCACTACGTTGACGCCTTCGTAAGTGTCGATCCAGAAATATCCGGCGCCTTTGTCATAGCGAAGATCGCGCACCAGGTCGGCGGCCATCTTCTTGGCCTGCGCCTCGGTCAATTCACCCTTCTTCTGGCGGTCGTGGAGCTTCTGAATCAGGCTGCGCGCCACCTCTGTCTCCATCTTGATTTCCCGCTCCACGTCGGCGCGGAGAGTTTCGCGGTACAGCTTGATTTCCGATTCCTTTTGCGCGTTCATGTTCTGCATGAATATGGCGACCACGCCGACCAGCGTGATAAGCGATGCGCCGACCATCATCATGATGAACCTTGCCCGAAGCGAACCAAACATAAGATTTCCCCTTCCTTTTATACGAAAGCGTGTATACATTTATGGCGTTTATTATACCTGTTTTTTTGTAGGAAGCAAGTCTTATATTTTATTTTTTTGCAGAAATGATATACTAGGAAATAATAAAAACGAATGCAAGGTGGCAACTCATGAATGTTTTTGTTCCGCTCATAGCGGCGTTTGTCCTGATTATCCTGCTGCTCCGGAAGCATGTCCCGATCGGGCCGTGCATGCTGGCCGGCGGGCTTTTGCTTTGGCTGGCGCGGTCGGCGGACCCGGCGGCGCTTTTCGTCGCCGCGAAGGAGACGCTTTCGCTGTCGCGCACCTACGATATCCTGCTGGCGCTGTATTTCGTCATGTGCCTCGAGATCGAGCTGCGGCTCAGCGGCACGTTGTCCGGCATGGTCAACGCGCTCCGCCGCGTCTTTTCCGGCGCGAAGGCGCTGCTGGCGCTGATGCCGGCCTTCCTCGGCCTGCTGCCCTCGCTGGGCGGCGCCCGGTTTTCCGCGCCGATCGTGGAGGAGCTTTCCCAGGGCATTTCCATTTCCCATGAACAGAAATCGGCCATCAATTTCTGGTTCCGCCATATCTTCGAGTTTTCCAACCCAATCATCCCCGGCATGATCATGGCGTGCAATATCGCGGACGTCCCCTTCAGCGAGTTCCTGAAGCATCTGAGCTGGCTGACCATCCTCGCCTTCTGCGTGGGATGGGTCATCCTGATCCGTCCGCTCCAAATTGACGAAGAGCCAAAGCCGCCGATGGACAGCGCGCGAAAGAAACGTGAGACGGCGGACCTCATCCTCGCATTCGCTCCGGTGGTCTCGACCTTCTTGCTGGTGGTGCTCTTCGATATGAACGCGTCCCTTTCCATGGGCGCGGTGACTTTCCTGCTGTTCTTCGTGCTCCGCGCCACGGGCCGCTTCGTCAGCGTGCGGGATACGGTGGTGGGCGCGCTGGACGGGAAGATGCTGGGGAACGTGCTCTGCATCCTCTACTTCATCCAGATTCTGACGGTCACCGGCGTGCTGCCAGAGATCGTCGCGGCATTCCGTGCATCGCCGCTGCCGATCCCCGTCATCATCGCCTGCGTGTCCTTCATCATCGGCATGCTGACGGGCATGTCCCAGGGCCACGTAGCAATCGTCATGCCCATCGTAGCGGCCATGGGCACGGGCAACCTGGACCTGGCGGGCGTGGCGATGGCCTTCGGCGTCGCAGGGCAAATGCTGACGCCGACCCACATGTGCCTCGTGGTCACCGTCGATTATTTCAAGTCGAATTTCTTCGGCACCCTCCGCCCGGTGCTGCTGGGGGAGGTCGTTTTGCTGACGGTTTTCAGTATTTATACGTATTTCACGATGGCGTAAGAAAATGAAAAATGAGGGCAAGACGCTATGTCCGCCCTCGTTTTTTCGTGCGCTTGTCGAATTTCGACATATTCTTTATAATGGGGCTAACAGTCAAAAAGCGGCGGCTTGGAAAGCCGGTGAAGCAACAGATTCGTTTCCATGACCGTCATTTGATGTTCCAGCGCGAACCAAAGAACGCTGTCCCACGGGTCGCGGACATACAGCTCTCCGACGTCCGCGTAATGCAAGAGATGCTGTGTCTCCTTCGTTGTCAGCCTCATGGCGAGCGCGATTGCCAGCAGATATTTTCGAGAGGTGTTCTTCCGTCCCGCGAAAATATGATCCGCGTACCCGGCATCCAGCCCGGAATCCCTGATGACCTCCGATTGCTTCAGCCCTTTTTCTGCGAGCAGCTTGTGCAGATATTCCGAGGCCGAATAATGCTCCAATTCCTCCGGGTTCGAGGTAAGAAATCCCTCCACGCCCTGCGCCGCCGTCAGTTCATGCTCCAGTTGTGCGGTATCCTTTTCCGCCATCGCGCACACCTCCGATACAAGAATAATACACATCTGCCAAGAAAACAAGGTGAACTTTATGGACGCGACCGTTGAAACCTATCTCGCGGAAACCTTTGAAAAATTCCGCTTGCTGCGGAAAACCGAGCGGGGCGAAGTTTGGCTGGCAGGCACGTCCTCCGGTGCGGTCGTCGTTTTGAAACGTATTTCCCGCGACGGGCTTCCTTATAAAATCATGGAATCCCATCCGCATCCTCTTTGGCCGAAAATCCTGTACACCGCCGAAATGCCGGGGGAAACCGTCGTCGTCGAGGAATTTGTGCAAGGGGAACCGCTCTCGGCTCGTCTCGAACAAAAACGGCTCCTGTCGGAACCTGAAGCGGCAAGGATTTTCCTGCAGATCGCGGAGGGGCTGATCTTTCTGCACGGCCTCGGCGTCGTCCATCGCGACGTCAAGCCGTCGAACCTGATCCTCATGGAGAGCGGCGACGTCCGGCTCATCGACTTCGACGCCGCGCGGACGGTGAAGGAAGAACAGTCGGAAGACACCGCGCTTTTAGGCACAAAAGGCTATGCGCCGCCGGAACAGTTCGGCTACGGCCAGACCGACGCGCGGAGCGATCTTTACGCCCTCGGCGTCACGATACAGAAAATGCTCGGCCCGGACTATCGAGGGTGGCTCTCGCCCATCCTCGCGAAATGCACGGAGCTTGACCCGAAACGCCGCTACGCCTCGGCGCGGGAACTGAAACGCGCGATCCTCATGCGGCGCCGATGGGCAAAAGCGAAAACGGGCTGCGTCCTGTCGCTGGCGATTCTCGTCGG
>JAGAZS010000351.1 GCA_017939945.1 Schwartzia sp. (in: firmicutes) | reverse complement strand
GCGCCCTGCATGAGCGCACATACACAGTGGACGAGCTTCGACAGGAGTTGGGGCTGTGACTGTGGAAGAACCGAGACATTACCATGTGAGCATCGCTTCCTCGGCCGTCGCCGACATAAAGAACATTCGCCAATATATCTTGGACACCTTCCGCTATGAAGCCTACGCCAAGGATTTTTCCCGCAAGATTGCAGACGCCATCGAGAAAATGAACATTTTTCCTTTGGCGTATCCGAAGTCAGGCTTTGTGCTCGAAGGATATGAGATTCATTTCCGCCCGTGGAAATCTTATCTGATTTTCTTCATCGTGCGCGAAGACGAGGTGCAGATTATCCGAGTACTGAAGGACAGAATGTATTGGCAAGCTGTATTAAGGCGCATGACGCGCGAAGATGAAAACAAGACATAGCAAACCGTGCCAATTGATAGCCCCCGAACTTCCGAAATCGGAAGCCCGGGGGCTTTGTCATTTTACTGTTCTTTTTTGCTTCTTCTTTCCTTTTCCAACCACACGAGCAATACGGAAACGTCCGCCGGCGATACGCCGGATATTCGGCCTGCTTGTCCTACGGAGCGCGGGCGCATGGCGATTAGCTTTTCCCTCGCTTCTTCACGCAGGCTCGGCACTTTTTCGTAGTCCATATCCGGCGGCAGGAGCTTCGTCTCCAACTTTTCCATTCTCGCGATCTGGTCCTGCTGGCGGCGGATATAGCCCTCATAGGTGACCGTGATATCGACCTGCTTCGCCGCTTCGGCGGAAATCTCCGGCAAGCCGAAAATCTGCTTCAGCTTTTGATAATCAGCTTCAGGACGCCGTAAAAGATCGAACAATGTCGTTGACGTTTTGATTTCTCCCAATCCATGCGACGACAATTTTTCATTTGTTTCGCTGCTTGGCGTTAAAATTTGTTCCTGTAATTTTTCTATAGCTGTTTCAATTTCATTCTTTTTCTTTTGATAACGTTCATATCTCTCGTCGGAAACAAGACCGACGCGACGACCGTATTCGGTGAGCCGGAGATCGGCGTTGTCCTGCCGGAGAATCAATCGGTACTCTGCCCGCGAGGTCATCATCCGATACGGCTCCGCCGTACCTTTCGTGACGAGGTCGTCAATCAGCACGCCGATATAAGCTTCCGATCTTTTCAGCACCAGCGGCTCTCCGCCTCTGATCTTCATCGCCGCGTTGATTCCTGCAATCAGCCCTTGCGCCGCCGCTTCCTCGTAACCGGACGTGCCGTTGGACTGCCCCGCCGAGAAAAAGCCGCTGATAGCTTTCAGCTCCAACGTCGGGGAAAGCTGCGTCGGATCGATGCAGTCGTATTCGATGGCGTAGCCCGCGCGCATGACGCGGCAATGGCGAAGTCCGGGAATCGTATGAAGGAAAGCGATCTGCACATCCACGGGAAGGCTTGTGGACATTCCCTGCACATACATTTCCTGCGTGTGGATCCCTTCCGGCTCGATGAACAGCTGATGCCGCTCCTTGTCGGGGAAGCGCACGATCTTCGTCTCGATGGAAGGACAATAGCGAGGTCCGACGCCTTTGATCACGCCGTTGGCCATCGGCGCGCGGTGAATGTTTTCACGGATGACCTTATGGGTTTCCTCATTTGTATAGGAAAGCCAGCAGGGTACGACGCTCCGTGTCGGCTCGTCGGTCATGAACGAAAATGCCGCCGCTTCTTCGTCCCCCGGCTGCATTTCCATTTCGTCGTAATCGAGGGAACGGGCGTCGACGCGAGCCGGCGTTCCGGTTTTGAAACGCATCAGCTTGATATTGAGACGTTTCAAAGCATCGGTCAGCTTCATGGCCGCACGCTGTCCGTTCGGCCCCGCGTCGTAGGTCGTCTCGCCGATGATGATGCGTCCGCGCAGATATGTACCGGTTGCCAGGATTACCGCTTTGCAGAGATAGATCTCTCCGGTTTCCACAACGACGCCGCAGACTTTCCCGTCCTCGACCTGGATATCCTCGATCAGGATCTGCTTGACGTCGAGATTGTCCTGCTTCTCGCAGGTTTCCTTCATGGTGAATTGGTAGAGCTTTTTGTCCGCCTATGCGCGGAGCGCGTGAACCGCCGGTCCCTTTCCCGTGTTCAGCAGCCTCGACTGAATCGAAGTCTTGTCGATGTTCAGCCCCATTTCCCCGCCGAGAGCGTCAACCTCCCGGACAAGATGACCTTTCGCGGGGCCGCCGATGGAAGGATTGCAGGGCATCAACGCGATATTGTCCATCGAAAGCGTAGCCAAAAGCGTTCGGCAGCCGATCCGGGCCGACGCCAGTCCGGCCTCGACTCCGGCATGTCCCGCGCCGATAACTACAACATCATATTCTCCGGCAATAAACACAATAATTCTCCTTTATTTTGTTTCAATTTCTTTATTTTATGTGCTAATAATATTTATAAAGCTGAAACATATATAAAAATTAATTTTATAGTTCTAAACTATTTATATATATTATTATTTTCGTTAAATATCATCATTAAAAAAATAATGTAACTGTAATTATTAATAACGAACATGTTATTTTCCGAGGCAGAACTTGCTGAAAATCTCGTCTATGATGTCTTCGCCGACGGTTTCTCCTGTAATCTCCCCTAACGTTTCCCAGGCAGAGCGAAGGTCGATGGAAACGAAATCGGCGCTCATGCCGTTTTCTATCGTCTTCAGGGCGTTGGCCAAATACTCCGAAGCGCGGCGCAGGATGTCGGTTTCCCTTGCGTCATTGACAAACGATGCCTCGTCGCCCTTCAGTTCACCGCCGTAAACCATTTTTTCGATCAGCCGCGCCAATTCCTCGATACCTTCCCGGGTTTTCGCCGAAATCTGAAGCACGACGGCTTCCGGCAAATTGGCGCGGATAGTCTTCTCATAGCTTTCCTCGTATTTTTGTGTCTGATCGGACTT
>JAGAZS010000350.1 GCA_017939945.1 Schwartzia sp. (in: firmicutes) | reverse complement strand
CTGCGGGCCGATCCTTTTGGCGTCGAGTTTGATGGGGATTCCCACGCTGATCCAGGAGCAGAACGTCATGCCGGGCGTCACGAATCGTCTTCTTGCGCGATTCGTCTCCTGCATCGCGATGGGGACGAAGGAAGCGGCGGCGCATTTCCCGAAAGGGAAACGGGTGTTCACCGGAAACCCGATTCGCGAGGACGTGATGAGGGCGCGGAGTGAGGACGGGAAAAAACTGTTCGGCCTTGACCCGAAGGCGAAGACGGTGTTAGTGTCCGGCGGCAGCCGGGGCGCGCGCAGCATCAACCGCGCGATGGTCGGCGTGCTCTCGCATTACGCGTGCAGGGACGGCGTTCAGATTCTCCATGTGACGGGAAAAGCCGGTTATGACGAGACCATGGAACGCCTGAAGGAAGCCGGCGTCGATTTGGAAGCGGCTGGCAACCTTTTTGTCGAGCCGTATCTTTACAATATGCCCCAGGCGCTTGCCTGCGCCGACGTCGCGGTGTTCCGCGCGGGTGCGATTGGAATCGCGGAGCTGACGGCGCGGGGCGTGCCGTCGATCCTGGTTCCGTATCCTTTCGCGGCGGCGAACCATCAGGAAATGAACGCGCGGGCTGTCGCGACGGCGGGCGCGGCGCGGATGATCCTCGACCGGGAGCTGACGGCAGAGCGATTGCTTTCCGTTTTGGCGGAGCTTTTGAGCGAGGACGCGAAGCTGAAGCGTATGGCGAAAGCCGCGAAAAAATTGGGACGCCCAAAGGCGGCGGACGAAATCGCGAGCCGCGTGATTCGGCTGGCACGGGGCAAAAGGGAACTGGCCGTTGTGAAGAAATAAAAGGGAGGAAGCGTTAATGCTTCAGGGAATCCGTAACATACATTTTATCGGCGTCGGCGGTGCGGGTATGAGCGCATTGGCGCGCATACTGCTGGACGAGGGGTATGCGGTTTCGGGGTCGGACAAGAAAATGTCCGCGACTGCGGAGCAGCTTGCGGCCCGAGGAGCGAAAATTTTCGAGGGGCACGACGCGGCGAATGTGAATGGCGCGGACGCGGTGGTCGTCTCCACCGCGATTCCAGAGAACAATGTGGAAGTCGCAGCGGCGAAATCGCAGGGAATTCAAATTCTGCATCGCTCGGACGTCAACGCGGCGCTTTTGAACGCGGCGAAGGGCATTGCTGTCGCAGGCGCACACGGCAAGACCACGACGACCTCGATGATCGGCTTGATTCTCGAGCATGGCGGCGTCGACCCGACCATTATCATCGGCGGGCAGGTCGATTACCTGGCGGACGGCAATGCGCGGCTTGGTCGCGGCGAATATCTGGTGTCCGAGGCGGACGAGAGCGACGGTTCGTTCCTGAAGTTGATGCCCCATATCGCGGTGGTCACGAATGTCGAGAACGACCACATGGATCATTACGGCACCATGGAGAACATAAAAAAAGCGTTTCGACAATTCCTGGAAAATACGGACGAGAAAACGGGAACCTGCGTTCTTTGCGCGGAAAACGAAAATCTGCGGGAAATCTCGAAGAATCTTCCGCGCCGAGTCGTCTTTTACGGCACGTCGGAAGACGCCGAATACCGGGCGACCAATATTGCGCCGGAGGGAACGGGCGTCGCATTCGACGTGGAAAAGGGCGGACAAAAGATCGTTCGTGTCCGGCTGAACATCCCCGGTCATCATAACGTGCTGAACGCGTTGGGCTCGGTGGTGACGGGAATTCTTTGCGGCGTTTCGCCGGAAAAAGCGGCGGAGGCTCTCGCGTTGTTCCACGGCGCAAAGCGGCGCTTCGAGACAAAGGGACGCGCGGCGGGCGTTTGGATCGTCGACGATTACGCGCATCATCCGACGGAAATCATGGCGACGCTGAAAGCGGCGCGGCAGACAAGCCCGAAACGGCTGATCTGTGCATTTCAACCCCATCGCTATTCACGCACCCGGCTTTTGCAGAAGGAATTCGGCGGCGCATTCAAAGACGCCAATCTGTTGATTCTGACGGACGTCTATTCGGCGGGAGAAGCGCCGATTGCGGGCGTCAGCGGCGAGACAATCGTGAACGCCGTTGCGGAGACGACGGGGCAGCCAACAACGTATGTCAAGGCGCGGGCGGAAATCGCGCCGTATCTGAAAACGATTGTCCGGGACGGCGACCTCGTGCTGACGATGGGCGCGGGGGACATTTACCGTACAGGGGAAGAATTGCTGGCGCTTTTGGCGGCACAGGGGGATAAAGACGAATGAAAGACAAGAAAATCGTCGTCGTGATGGGCGGACCGTCCTCGGAGGCGGAGGTCTCGCGGCGGAGCGGAGCCGCAATTTTGGCGGCGCTTCGCGACAAAGGGTATACGCCGGAAGGGCTGGAATTTTTGCCGCAAAATTTTGCCGCCGACATTCAGCGCTTTCGCCCCGACGTCGTGTTCAATGCGATGCACGGCGCCTACGGCGAGGACGGGCGGATGCAGGCGGTGCTGGAGCTTCTCGGTATTCCGTTTACCGGTTCGGGGGTTCTCGCGTCGGCGATGACGATGGACAAGGCTGCGGCGAAGCGGGTGATGCTGGGCGCGGGAATTTCCACGCCGAAAGCGGTTTCCTACCGTGTGGAGGAACGGGCCGGGCTTCGGACGAGGATCCTTCAGGAGATGCCTTTGCCTATGGTAGTCAAGGCAACGGCGCAGGGATCGAGCATCGGCGTCGTGATTGTAAAAGATGCTGCGGAACTTCCGGACGCATTGGACGAGGCATTTTCCTATGGCGAAGAGGTGCTGGTCGAGGAGTTTATCGACGGGCCGGAGCTGACGGCGGCGGTCTGGGGCACGCCGGAAACCTGCGACTCCCTGCCGGTGATTGAGATTACGACGACTTCGGGTCGTTACGACTATGAGAGCAAATACACCGTCGGCGCGTCCTGCCATATCATTCCTGCGCGAATCAGTGCGCAGGCAATGACGTGGGCACGGGAGACGGCGGAGCAGACCTTTCGCGTGTTCGGGTGCCGGGGCGTTGCTCGCGTTGATATGATGCTGTCGGAAAAGGACGTTCCCTATGTCATCGACATCAACACGATGCCGGGCATGACGGAGACCTCTTTGGTACCGGATGCGGCGCGGGCAGCGGGTATATCTTTCGGGGATTTCTGCG
>JAGAZS010000349.1 GCA_017939945.1 Schwartzia sp. (in: firmicutes) | reverse complement strand
GCTTTCGCCTTGTCCCGCGTCCGCAGGATTCCCGACGAAAGAGACCATTTCGTCGTCCAAAGGAACGTCCCCAAAAGCCCTGCAAGCATTATGACAAGACCGCCGCTGACGCCCGCGATTTTCCGGAGCAGGAGCAAAAACACCCCGCCCAAAAGCCCGCCGCCCTTCGGCAAGCTCTCCGGCAAAATCTCAGTCCCCGGCTGCGCAACAAAATGATGGTAAAGCGCCAGTGCAAAGGCGAGAAATCCAAAAACGCCCAAAAAGCCCGACGAAAGCTCCGTACGATGCCTGACGATCTGCGTGCCGCCGATCCAAAGCAGGACGGCAATGAAAATCCAGCTCCCGACGCCGAAGCAATAGCGGAAAAACCGCGCAAGCCAAAGTCCGACAAATCCGGCGTTGAACCCCAAAAGACCGCAGACCGAAAGGACCGCCACCGCCACAAGGACAATGCCGATCAATTCGTGCCTGCGCCGTATGCTCGCCTCGTCTACCTTTGACCGCAGCGATTTTTTACCGGTCTTCTTTTTCTTCAACGCAAAATCACCTTTCGCAAAGTATCGGGATTATTTCGCGGAAATCCGCTCCGCGCAACGGTTCGCCTCAAAGAGCACCCGCTCCTCGTCCAGCGTCAGCAATTTCTTTTTCTCCATCAGCAGCTTGCCCGCCACCATGACCGTATCCACGTCGGCGCTGCTGGCCGCATAAACGAGCAACGAAACGAGGTCGAACTTCGGGGTCCAGGCCGCGCCGCTCATATCGAACAGCACGATATCGGCAAGACAGCCTTCCTCGATTTTCCCAAGATTTTTGAGTCCCACAACCTTCGCGCCGTATTCTGTGCCCATGCGCAACGCTTCCAGCGCGGGCACCGCCAGCGGGTCGAGGGTATCGACCTTGTGCAGCAGCGCCGCAAGTCGAATCTCCTCCAGCATATCGAGGTTGTTGTTGCTGGACGTGCCGTCGGTACCGAGCCCGACGCAAACGCCGACTTTCAGGAGCTTCGGCACCGGCGCGATGCCGCTGGCCAATTTCATGTTGCTTCCGGGATTATGCGCGGCACGGGTATTGTACTTCTTCATCAGCGCGATGTCGTCATCCGACAGATGCACGCAATGGGCGCCGAGCACGCCGCAGTCGAGAATGCCCGTTTCCTCCATCAAGGCAATCGGCGTTTTTCCGTAATCTTTCAGGCAGTTCTCCACTTCGCCCTTCGTCTCGGCGAGATGGATATGCACCTCGGCCTTGCGCTCCTTCGCGATGCCCGCAACCCTCCGCAGGAAATCCGGCGGGCAGGTATAAGGCGCATGGGGGCCGAACATCACCGTGACGCGCCCGTCGCCCGCGCCGTGATAGTCGTCGAACAGCGTCTTGTTCTCCTCCAAAGCAGCCTCGCCGTTCGGCGCAGAGCCGATGATACCCCGCGAAAGAACGCCGCGAAGTCCGGAGTCGATTGTGACCTCGGCCACCTTTTCCATGTCGCCATACATATCGGCAAAGGTCGTGGTGCCGGTGCGGATCATTTCCACCGCCGCCAGCATCGCGCCCCAATAAATGTCGTCCTTCTTCATCTTCGCTTCGATGGGCCAGATCTTGTTCTGCAGCCAATCCATCAGGTTCATATCGTCCGCATAGCTGCGGAGCAGCGTCATCGACGCGTGGGTGTGGGCGTTGACAAAACCGGGCACGGCAAATTTGTTCCTGCCGTCAATCACCGTATCGGCGGCAAAATCCGCCGCATCGCCGACCTTGACGATTTTATCTCCGTCAACGGCAATGCACGTTTCCTTTACGCTGCCGTCCGGCAAAAGCACCGACGCTTCCTTGATAAGTGTCTTCATGTTGTCGCCCTCCTATTT
>JAGAZS010000348.1 GCA_017939945.1 Schwartzia sp. (in: firmicutes) | reverse complement strand
TCGGCGGCGGCGAAGAACTTTTTGAAGCATGACAGCGAACGGGCATAAAAACGGAGGCACGATGATGCGTCTTTTTTCCGTCGGAAAACCATTGGCAAAAGAACCAGGGATAAGATATAATGAAGCCGTAATGGAAAAGAAAGGCGGCGGCTCTATGAAAAATCCCAGCGAAGCGTTTATGAAAGCGCTGAACAAGCATCTGGCTTCCCTGTCCGTGGATGACGTGGACAACCAAATGCTGCAAGACTTTATGGCGAAGTACAATCAAAGTCTGGATATGCGAGGCCCGCTCACGGAAAAAACGGCGCAGACCGCCGACGATTATTTGGAACTGGCGGAAAACGCGCCGTCGAAAACCAAGGCGATAAAGTATCTCAAAAAAGCCTGTGAACTGGACGCGGAAAATATCGACGCTGAGCTGCAGTTGATTGACTTGACGGCTAAAAACGACACCGAATACCTTCAGCGAATCGAAGAGCTGTTGGCGAAGGCCAAAAAGCAACTGGAAAAGGAAGGATACTTCGAGGACGACAGCATCGGGGAATTTTGGCTGATGACGGAAACCCGTCCGTTTATGCGGGTGTACAGTACATATATGGATGAGCTGATGCGCGGCGGAAAGCTCCGGCTGGCCATCGAGGCCGGGATGGATATGCTGCGGCTCTGCGAGAACGACAATTTGGGAAAACGCTACGATTTGATGAATTGCTACGCGGCGCTGGAGGATGAGGGGGCGGCTTTGGCTCTGCAAAATCGCTACCCGGAGGAGAAATCTGCCATGTTCCTGCTGCCTTTGTCCGTGCTTTTCTACCGCTTGGGAAAAGAAGAGCAGGCGCGGCAATATTTGAAAGAGCTTATGGAAGTGAACGCCGACACGAAAAAATTCTTCGCGGCGATCCTTTCGGGACGTCCCCCGAAAATCGAGCGTTCCCCATACGGCTATCGCCCGGGGACCATCGAGGAATTTGAGGAATGCGTGAATTTGCGCCCAAAAACCTACGGGGATTGTGCAGGGTACTGGATGTGGGGTCAGGAGCAAATCAAAGCACTGGGAAAGACGGCAAAGAGCAAAACCAAGGCCGCATCCCGCCGAAAAAAATAGGAATTGGTTTACGGCTGATGAAGTTGTACCCGAAAAAACAGGTGGGTGCCGAGGAAATGTCCCCGGCACCCACCTGTTTTATTTTTGCTTTCTATCATTCCATCTGTTCCCACCAAGCGTCAAACCGTTGCGCTTCGTCCCCGATTTTCACAAGCTCGCCGATTTTCGGCGTCAGGAGCGCATACGGCTTCCCTTCGCTCGCCGCCGTGATGGCGCGATACGGCTCATCCCACGTGTGCATCGCCAGCGCGAATTTTCCGTTGTGGGAGGGCAGCACCCGCGCCGCCCGGACGTCGACGGCGGCCTGCGCGGTCTGCTCGGGGAGCAGATGAATCTGATTCCACCGTTGATTGTATTGCCCGTTTTCCATGATCGCGAGATCGAATCCGCCGAACCGTGCGCCTATATCCGTGAAGTGCTTTCCATAGCCGCCGTCGCCGCTGCAAAACACGCGGCGATTTTTTGCTATGAACGCAAACGCGCACCACTCGGTGGGATTTTGGTAGAGGAAGCGTCCGGAAAAATGCTGGGACGGCAGGATGTGAACCGTAAGCCCGCCAATCTCCGCTTTTTCGCCCCAATCCGCCTCGTGAATCCTTACGACGTCAAAGCCCCACTGCTCGAAATACGCGCCGACGCCCAGCGGGCAGACGACGTTTCGGATTTTCGGGCGGAGCGCCATGACGCTGGCGTAGTCGAGATGATCCCAATGGTCGTGGGTAATCGCCAAAACGTCGATTTCCGGGAAATCTTCCGCCGCGTAAATGTTGCTGCCGGGAAAGGCCTTGTTGATGAAGAAGACGGGGGAGGCGTAGCTCGAAAACACGGGGTCGATCAAAATCCTTTGCCCGCCGAGCTGCAAATAATAGCTGGAATGTCCCATCCAAACGGCGACGTCCTCCGAGGGCGGCAGCGTTTTCAAATCCGTCTTTTGGGAAATCATTGGCTGCTTCGGGAACAGCGCGGATTTATCCTGCATGAAGAATTTGATCGTCATCAAGACGCGGTTCTCGCTCTTGTCCGCCAAAATCTCCACCGGCTCCAGACACTCGAACCGCCCATTCACATAATGGGGCGACGCCTGCATCCGCGCAAGCCGCGCCCCGGACGGCAGCCGCCCGAATTTCTCCTGCTGCGTAAACAAAATGCCGCCTCCCGCCGCCATGCCGGCCATGCCCAACCCGCCAAGCAAAAAAGTCCTTCGATTCATTCGTTTCACCCGATGCGATTTGATATGCATACAGTATAACAGACGGCAGCAAATACCCGTCAAGAAAAATTTTCATCGCAAAAAACAGGCAGACGCGGCCCGTGCCGGATTTTTTGCTTTGCATCATCCGTTTGCGCCAGCGGAGGACGCAAAAGGTGACGCCGAGGCAAAAAACATATTGACATATCGAAAAATCGGGATATAATAATACAAAACAATTCCACTCGAAAAGGGGGTGCGGGATGGATTGCATTGAAATATTCAAGGCGCTGTCCAATGATACCCGGCTGAATATTCTCGGCTGGCTGCGCGAGCCGGAGAAAAATTTTCCGCCCCAAGGCGAAAGCTTGGGTGAGCCGGTGGATTTGAAAGGCGGCGTTTGCGTCAGCAGCATCCAGGAAAAAGCCGGCGCTTCCCAATCCACGATCTCAAATTATCTGGACATCTTGCAGCGTTGCGGATTGCTGCTTTCGGAGCGGCACGGCAAATGGACCTATTACCGCAGGAACGAGGAAACGATAAAAAAGCTGTCCGAATATATCGGCACGAGGCTGTGACGACCTCACAGCCTTTTCTTTCAAAGCAACATATCGAATAAATTAGAAATATAGAATTAAAGAAATGAGGTGAAAACCATGCACTTTTCCGGCGGAATCAACCGCCCGCCCTATGAGACGGCGGACGGGTATTTGCAGACGACACAGGGATGCTCCCACAATCACTGCCTGTTCTGCACGTATTTCAAGGAACAGAAATTCCAAAAATCCCCCATCGAGGAAATCGAGGCCGACATCAGGGAAATACCAAAGTATTTCGGCGCGCCGA